>JAYTNY010000582.1:0-7695 GCA_043748055.1 Roseobacter sp. | reverse complement strand
CCATGGCCGCATCCTTCGACTGCGCTCAGGATGCTTTGCGCAAGACTTGAGATTTTGCTGCACAACAGGAGGTGAATTGCCGAGAAGCAAACTACTTAGTACACAACTCAACCGATCAACCAATTCCCCAATCAAATTTAATTTTCAGAAAGAAGGAGACAGTGACCAAGATGAACCTGAACAAAAAACTAAGCCGCCGCAGCGTGTTGCTAGGCAGCGTGATGGCCGGAGCCAGTTTGTTGGCCGCCTGCGCCCCCCCTCCCGCTGCTGCCCCCAAAGCAGCCGAGGCCCCTGCCGCAACGGCTGCCCCCGCTGCCGCCGCCGACCCCATGATTGACGAGGCCAAGAAGATTGCCGCCGCTGCCAGTGCCCCGGTGAAAACCTGGGATGGCCCAACGACCGGGCCAAAGGCCGCCGAAGGCAAGCTCGTTGTTTCAGTCGCCGGTGATTTGAACAACGGCGGCATTAGCGGCGTGAACAAAGGCGCGGAAGAAGCCGTGGCCGCCATCGGCTGGAAGTTGCAAACAATTGATGGCAAAGGCTCATTGGCCGGGCAGACTGCTGCGTTGGAGCAAGCCATTGCACTCAAGCCGGATGGCATCATCATCAACGGCGCAGACGCAGTCTCGTTGAAAGACACGCTGAAGAAGGCCAGCGATGCGGGCATAAAAATTGTGGGTTGGCACGCTGGGCCTAAGGCTGCCATGCCCGAGGCCTTCTTGGCTGCCAATGTCGTTTCGGACCCCATCGAAACCAGCAAAGTGGCCGCCAAGTATGTGATTGCGCAGACCAACGGCAAGGCCAACGTGGTGATCTTCACCGACTCCACGTATCAGATTGCAGTGGACAAAGCCCGCGCGATGGAAGCCGAGATTAAGGCCTGCGCCACGTGCAAGGTGTTGGAGTTTGTGGATACGCCATTGGCCGAGACCAGCACGCGCATGGGGCCGCTCGTCACAAATCTAAAACAAAAATACGGCGATGAGATGAACTGGATGTTGGGCATCAACGATCTGTATTTCGACTTCGCTTCACCCGGCCTCAAGAGCATCGGCGTGCCACCCGGCGGTCCGCCACTCAGCATCAGCGCAGGCGATGGCAGCGAGAGCGCCTACCAGCGCATTCGCAACGGCGAGTACCAGGCCGCGACCATCCCTGAGCCACTCAACCTGCACGGCTGGATGTGCATTGACGAACTCAACCGCGCCATTGCCGGCGAGAAGGCCAGCGGCTTTGCCATGCCCATTCACCTAGTGACCAAAGACAACGTGGGCGTAGACGGCGGAGCCAAGAACGTGTTTGATCCGGATAACGGCTACCGCGACGCTTACAAGAAGGTTTGGGGGAAATAACCCGCTCCCAACCCTCCCCCGCGCAGCGCGGGGGAGGGCTTTGAGATCATGAAAGAACGCATCGGCTTCATCGGCCTCGGTTTGATTGGCAAGCCGATGGCGCGCAACGTACTCAAGGCGGGTTACGCTGTCACGGTGTTTAACCGCTCTCGTGCGGCGATGGATGAGCTGGCGGGCGAGGGTGCGCAGTTGGGCGAATCGCCGAAGCAGGTGGCCGAGGTCAGCGACATCGTCATCACCGTATTGCCGGATAGCCCGGATGAAGAAGAGGTGATGACCCGCGCCGATGGCGTGTTTGCGGGCGCGCGGGCGGGCATGGTGTTGATCAGCATGGGCACGCTCTCGCCGCTGCTCTCGCAAAAGTTGGCGGTGCAGGCCAAAGCGATGGGTGTAGACATGCTGGATGCGCCGGTTAGCGGCGGGGATGTGGGCGCGATCAATGGCACGCTTTCGATCATGGTGGGCGGCGATGTTAATGTGCTAGAACGCGCGCGCCCGGTGCTGAGCGCGATGGGCCAGACGATTACGCATTGCGGCGGGCATGGCGCGGGGCAAGTGGTCAAGGCGTGTAATCAGATTGTGGTGGCGGGCGTTATCGAAGCGATAAGCGAGGCGCTGGTGTTGGGCAGCAAGGCAGGCGTGAACCCAGAGACGATTGTGCGTGTGTTGAGCGGCGGCTATGCCCAAACCCGCATCATGGATGTGCGCGGGATGAAGATGGCGCAACGCAATTTTGAGCCGGGTGGCAAGGCCCGCTTTCATCGCAAAGATTTGAACATTGCGCTGGAGTTGGCGCACGAACTCAACGTGGCGCTGCCGATGACGGCGTTGACGGAGCAATTGTTTGCCGCGTTGGTTGCGCGAGGGGATGGGGATAAAGACCACAGCGCGTTGATGACGGTGATTGAGGGGATGGCGGAGCAAGCCGATTCTGACACACCTCGCTAAACTTCAGCGCATGATTGTCATTCATGCATATAACCCAGCATGGCCCGACGAGTTTTTGATCATTCAGTCAGCGCTTCAGAAAATTTTAGGGGCCTTGGCTTTGCGGGTAGATCATATCGGGTCAACATCGGTGCCTAGGCTTGGCGCAAAAGATGTGATTGACATTCAGGTTACGGTGGGTGGGTTGACGGACGAAATAAGACAAAAGTTAGTCTTGGCAGGTTATTCTTGCTCCAAGCATGAACATGATCATGTGCCACTTGGGGAAAACGATGATCCAAAGCTCTGGCAAAAACTGCTTTTTAAGCCGCCCAACGGTCAGCGGCGTGCCCACATCCATATACGCCTACAAGGCAACCCAAACCAGCGTTACCCGCTGCTCTTTCGAGATTACTTGCGGACGCATCCAAACTCGGCGCGCACGGTTGAACTCATCAAACGCCAACTAGCCAAGTACCATGCCGATGACGTGGATGCTTATTACGACATCAAAGACCCCGTTTACGATTTGATCTGGGATGCGGCCCAAGATTGGGCACAATATACTGATTGGAATCCTTAGCTCAAGCCGGGACTGTCTTCGCTGCTGCCTCTAACGCTTCGATGCGCTCAATCAGCAATGCCGTCATTTGCACCCGCTCACTCTGATGATTGTTCTGCCGAAATTCGTCGAGCCGCACGCGAAGATACACAAGAAAATCTTGCACAACGCGATATTCGCCGCGCCACAAGTGATACTCGGCAAAGCTCTCGGCGCAGATGCCTTTGCCATCCGTGCCGCAGAATTTCTCCAAAAGCAATCTGCCCCGCTGGGCCAACTCGGCCCGGCGTTCGGACGACACCTCAATCTCGACCTCTGAGTAAACGGCTTGCAATGCTGCGCTGATAATGAGCATAGGCTGACTCCTTAGCCCAACAGCATAGGCATAGACAAAAAGGCGAGAAGTGTGACTACTCGCCTTTTGTGGATGATTTTTTGCTGCGATCAAGTTAGATCGTAGGCCAGTCGTCGCCAAGCACCACTACGCGCGTCAGACGTGGTTCATATAATCCCCTCCACGAATTCACCGAATTCACTTCTCTGGAGGACATCGTGTTTCAACTTGTTCTACGAACGATTCGACGCATCTCACACCTGTTTACATTCGCCGCGCTGTTGCTGGCTGCCTGCGGCAACACCGAAGCGGCACCCACCGCCGAGTTCAAACCCCAAATTACGTTTGCCACGGCCCAACCTACGGCCACAAAGCAAACCCAAGCCACCGCCACTCCGGATGCACCGCCCACGGCCGCGCCATCCGCCCCCACCCCCGCAACGTTGGCCGCCAACGCCAACCCATTCACAGGCCTGCCGGTTGATGAGGCTGCGTTAGGCCGCCGCCCCTTGCTCATCAAACTGGCGAATACGCCCGAGGTGCGCCCCCAGACCGGCTTGCAGGCCGCCGATGTGGTGGTCGAACACTACGTCGAAGGTGGCATCACTCGCTTCACCGCGCTCTACCTCGGCAATGCGCCAGAGAAGGTAGGCAGCGTGCGCAGTTGCCGCTTAGTGGACAAAGAGCTACCGATTATTTTCGATACAGCGCTCATGTGCAGCGGCATGAGCGGCCCGGTGAAAGAGATCATTCGCAACTCGCCGGTGCATCAAAACGGCTACACCATGATCAGTGATTTCGGCGAGTGCGAAAGCCCTGGCGTGCCGCGCGAAGGCGGCTGCCCGCTGTTCCGCGACCCACCCGACTTTAGCTACGCCCCGCACAACCTATGGGCCAACGCCCCCAACGCCTGGGCCAAGCTAACCGAGAAGGACAAGAACCAACCCTCCAAATTTCGCTCGTGGACGTTTAGCGAGGCCGTGCCAGCGCAGGGCGTACCAGTGAATAACGTCACGTTCGAATACAAATACGGCCTCATCGGTTGGGCCTACGATGCCAAGAGCCAATTGTGGGCGCGCAGTTTGGCGGGTCAGCCGTTTGCAGACAAGGCCACCGGCAAAGCCATCACCGCCGCCAACGTCATCGCTATCGAAGTGCCGCATATCACCACATTGATTCAAGAGGACAGCACCGGCGCACGCTCCATCGAGATTCAACTGTGGGGCGAAGGTCCCGCCAAGTTCTTCCGCGATGGCAAATTAGTCTTTGGCAAGTGGCAGCGCACAGACCAACCCGGCGTGCTAAATTTTTTTGATGGCGATGGCAAGCCATTTGCACTTAAGCCGGGCAACACCTGGCTGCAACTGGTGCCAGCAGATTTGGTGATTGCGGCGAAGTAGAGACGCACGCGTTCAGCAAAAGACAAATCAGGTTTCTTAAAGAAACCTGGTTTGTCTTTTGCGGTTAGCTGTGAATTACGGAATCACCAACGTCTGCCCCGGCACAATCAAGCTGGTGTACAGGCCATTTACCCGGCACAAATACTGCACGTTAATGCCAAAGCGCGAGGCGATGCTAAACAGCGTATCGCCCGCGCGCACTATATATGTGCCGCTGCGCGAGGCGTAATACACGCTGCTACCGCCGCCACGCGCACAAGCCACCACAACTAAACGGCGCCCCACGCTCACAGCGCGCACATTGGTAATGCGGTTCAGCCGCGCAATGGCCGATGCCGTGGTGTTGTAGCGCAGCCCAATGCGGAACAAGTTCTCCCCGGCCCGCACAGTGTGAATGACGCGTGTGCCGCACTGAACGCCGCCCGCTTCGCCGCCTGTAACCACCTCACCGCTTCCACCACTTGTGTCTGCATTGGTGGTAACGGCCCCGGCACTACCCGCGATCGGCGTACCGTTCGCGTTGGTGGCTGGCACAGGAACAACTTGCTGCACCACAACAGCGGTGGGCGCTGGGATAGGCGTGGGAACGGGTGTGGGCGCAGGTGCGGCAGGTGCCGCCGGGACCGCTGGTTGAGCGGCAGGCACAGCCGGTGCGGCGGCAGCGGGCGCTGCCGCTACAGGTGTTAGCGGGGCCGGGCCAGCGGCATTCGGGCGCAACCCGCTAAATATATTGCCGATGCGGTCAGAAATACTATTGCCCGCAGCCCCATTGCCCGAACTGGAACCAGGCCGCAACAACGCAACAGCGAGACACAGCACAACGAAAAATGCGACGATAGCAAGGATAATGGGAAGAGTGAGGAAACGCCTCAGAAGCTGCATAGAATTAACTATACTGCTGAAAATACAAAAGGCAACATAACCAAGTTGATAAATCAAGTTGCCATTGCAGAGGCATCAACGAATGCGAAGAGACGAGACACCCAGACAAGAAATCCTATCGTGGGCCGATGTGGATGCATTAGTAGATCAACTAATCCCGCAATTCATGGGGCGCTTTGATCTATTGGTCATGGTCACGCGCGGTGGCATTGTGCCCGGCGGCATGATCGCCGAGGCCTTAGATATCAAGCACATTCTCACCGCCGCCGTCGAGTTCCCCGCCAGCGATGTGCCACGCCTTCTGGCCTGGCCCACGTTTTTGCAATTCCCCAACGAGGAACTGGTGCAAGGCAAGCGCGTGCTTGTTGTGGACGATGTGTGGACGCATGGCCGCCACATCATGACCGTGCGCGGGCGCATCGAAAGCAGCGGTGGCCGCGTGGAGACAACCGTGTTGCATTACAAGCCCGCTGCCTCGCTGTTCCCCAACCACAAGCCCACCTACTACGCCGCTGTCACCGATGCCTTCATCGTCTATCCCTGGGAGATGGATCGCAAGCCGCGCCCGTCGCGCGTCATCACCCCGGTCATCTAAATTCGCAAGTTGGACGTACGCACCTTTCCGCCCGATACCTGCCCGCTGTGCAAACAGCGCGCGCTTTCGTTAGAAGAAGGCATGCTGCGCTGTACCAACTGCCAGGCCGAGGCCCAACTGGATGCCACCACGCGCCAGGTACGCTACATCACTATTCCCAAGCCCTACGAACAGTTTGAGGAAGCCCTAAAAGACAAATGGCTGACGCGCCGCCAAACGTTCGAGGCCACCGAACTCAAGCCCTTGCCCACCGTCGTGTTCTTCCCCATCGTCGTCTCGCTGGTGGCGTTGTGCGCGTTGTTTGGGTTGATTGGAATTGTGTTAGCCGTGCGCCCCGGCATGGGCACCACGCGCCAAATTATTGATGAAGCCTACGCCAAACAAAACGGCATCGCCCTGCCCCAAGCCTCTCCGCTGGCAACACCGCTCACGCCCACCCTCACCACCACGCTGGAGGTCAGCCCCGCCGTTCCACTTTCTGGCACGGTGCAAGTAACAGACGTGGTTGCGCTTACGCCGTCACCCCAGCCAGTCGTAGCCCCCACGGTTGACCCATCCACCCCCCCAGCCCAGCCGCCCCAAGCGCCGACACCCATACCCACGCCGCAGCCGCCGCCCAGCATTCCAACGCGCCCGCCCACATTTACGCCGGTAGCGCCGCCTGCCGCCCAGCCCAGCCCAACGCTGCCCGTCGCTTTGCCCACACCTACCTCAACCGCAACACCCGTACTCAACTCGCCATTGCCCACGCCGTTGGCTACGCGCACCGCCACCGCCACATCCACCTCTACGCTGGTGCCAGGGCAAGTTGCTGCCTTTACGCCTACGCCCACCGCCACGGGCACCGGCACAGCAACCCCCCAAAACGGGGCTGTGCTGATTACTGGCTCGATAGGCATCAGCAACGTGGTCTACCTGGGGACTGCGTCATTTAACGAAGGCGACGAATCTATCGACCTCTTCAACCGAAGTGCTGCCCTGGCCAACTTAACGGGCTACAAGTTGCGGGTCGGGCAGGCCATTTACAACCTACCCACCAATTTCCAAATTGCGGCTAGCCAGGGATGCCGCATCTACACCAGCGTTATCCCCAGCGGAGATGCTCCGGCCCCCTACAACGGGTGCGGTGGAAAATTCTCGTTCTCCAACCTGGGCTACCCTAACGGCAACCCTGCCGGCATTTGGCCCAACGCAGCTGGCACACGGGTGGAACTGCTCGATTCGACGAACGTTGTAGTAGCGTACTTTGGCTACTAAACCGACGGTTTTTTTGGCAATTTCTGCAAGAATCTTGGGCAATTCTCAATAGTTGCATAAAGATTTTCCAACAAATGCCCGCTTTTCCAGCTTGACAAGCCTTCTGCCAATCACTAGTATCTTCTCGGAACTATTCTGTAAAGTCTTACCCCAAGACGCGCAGAATGTAATTTTGTGGATGTGTTGTGGATGCTGGCATGAACTGGGTTTGCGTGATCTCACGCCTCGTAAATAAGCCCATCTAATGCCTATCTCATTCATCCACCTACACTGGAAGATTCGATGACTGTGAAGAAAAGCCCGACCAAGGCAAAGACCTCGGCAACCTCGACCAAGCTCAAAAGCGCCGCCAAATCTTTGGCTGCGCAGATCGCTGTTGCCAAACC
>JAYTNY010000581.1:0-15351 GCA_043748055.1 Roseobacter sp. | reverse complement strand
TTCATCGCCCAACCCCACCGCAAAGTTCCAGGCCCGCAACGTCTTAAATACTTCGTCCGCATCGCTAAAGTCCGGTGAGGCATCCTCAACAATGCAGCCCAGTGCTTCAAACGTTTTTCGCTGTGCATCTACGGCTGCGCGCACGCGTGGGTCGAATGGCACATCACTCAAATCGCCCGCCCACGCCACGCGAACGCCCTTAAAGTCGCGCTCCAGCGGGCGCGCAAACAAGCTGGCAGGCTCGGCAATCGAGATGGGCGCACGCGCATCTGGCCCGGCGATGGCGCTGAGGATGAGCGCCACATCTGCCACCGTGCGCGCCATCGGCCCATCTACCGAGAGCGGCGACCACGCCATGCCTGCGGGCCAACTGGGCACCCGGCCCGGCGAGGGCCGCAGACCCACTACGTTGCAAAAGCTGGCCGGGTTGCGCAACGAGCCGCCCATGTCGCTGCCATCCGCAATGGGCAACATGCCGCAGACCAGCGCCGCTGCCGCGCCACCGCTGCTGCCGCCGCAGGTCTTGCTCAGATGGTACGGGTTACGGGTTGCGCCAAACACGGCGTTAAACGTCTGCGAGCCTGCGCCAAACTCCGGCGTGTTGGTCTTACCCAACGTGATGGCGCCCGCGTGTTTGAAACGCTCAACCAACAGCGTATTTTGGGCGGGCACATGGTTGGCATAAATCGGCGAACCATATGTGGTGCGAATACCCCGCGTGTCTTGCAAATCTTTGTGCGCCACCGGCAGGCCGTGCAATGGGCCAATGGATTCACCATGCGCCAGCGCTTCATCGGCAGCAGCCGCTTGCGCCATTGCCTGCTCGGCCACCAACGTAACGATGGCGTTAACGTGAGGGTTCACCCGCTCGATCTGATCGAGATGCGCGGCCAGAACCTCGCGCACAGAAAGGTCTTTGCGGCGCATGCGGGCGGCCAGCTCGATGGCGGGGAGGAAGCAGAGCGAGTTGGGGTTTGAGTTTGTGTGGGCCACGCGGCGAGTGTAGCAAAATATGCGCTGTGCCATGAATTCAATTCTCGAAGCCTTCCTCCTCCACACCGAGCAAGCGCCCCACAAACCGTGCGTCACGTTCGAGGGCCGAACGCTCACGTATGCCGATCTCCACAGCGCTGCCCAAAATTTCGCGCAAGCGTTAATCGCCTGGGGTCTGCACCCGAATGACCGCGTGGCGCTCTTCCTCGAAAACTCGATTGACTTTCTGGTCGCCTACCTGGGCACATGGTGGTCGGGCGGCACTGTCGTGTTGGTCAACACCGCCTACCGCCAAGTAGAGCTGCGCCACATCCTCAACGATTCCGGTGCGCGCCTATGCATCACCGGCGGCGCACAGCATCAAGAATTAACGCGCATCCGTCACGATCTGCCCCACCTCGAACGCATCCTCGAAACCGGCAACGACCTCACTCACTTTCTAAATCTCCAACCCTTCGACAAGCTCAGGGCGCAGTCTCTAATCTCTAATCTCCAATCTCCCGTTCCCAACGCCGTCGCCATCATCGCCTACACCTCTGGCACCACGGGCCGCAGCAAGGGGGCCATGCTGCTGCATCGCAACCTCATCGCCAACGCGCAGGCCGTGTGCGAGGCCTGGCATTGGGCCAGCACCGACCACTTGCTGCACATGCTGCCGCTGTTCCACACGCACGGCCTCATGGTGGGCATGCACGGCACCTGGGTGGCTGGCAGCAGCGTAGAACTGCACCGCAAGTTCGATGCCGCGCTGGCCTACGACCGTTTGCTGAGCAGCGACTTCACGCAATTCTTCGGCGTGCCCACCCTGTACACCCGGCTGATTCAAGAGGCGCAGACCCGCGCCCACAAGCCCCCGCCCTTGCGCCTATACGTCTCCGGTAGCGCCCCCCTCAGCCCACAAACCTTTGCCGAGTTTGAAACGCAATTCGGCCAAAAAATTCTGGAGCGCTATGGCATGACCGAGACGATCATGAATATGACCAACCCCTACGATGGCGAGCGCCGCCCCGGCACCGTTGGCCTGCCTTTCCCGCGCCAACAGGCCCGCGTGGTGGATGTGCGCACCCGCCAACCCCTGCCGCCCGAGGCCATCGGCGAAATTGAAGTGCGCGGGCCGCATGTCTTCGCCGGGTATCTCAACCGGCCCGAGGCCACCGCCGAGAGCCTCGACCCTGACGGCTGGTTCCGCACCGGCGACCTGGGCCAGATGAGCATCGATGGCTACTTCACCATCACCGGACGGGCGAAGGAACTCATCATCACCGGTGGCTACAACGTGTACCCGCGTGAGGTGGAGGACGTGTTGGCGCAATGCCCTGGCGTGGCCGAGGCCGCCGTGTTTGGCCTGCCCGATGCCGAGTTCGGCGAATGCGTGTGCGCCGCCATCGTGCGCGATGACCCTGGGTTGGGAGCCGATGCTGTGACGGCGTTTTGCAAAGACCAATTAGCCAGCTACAAAAAACCGCGCCACATTTTCTTTGTCGAGGCACTGCCACGCAACGCAATGGGCAAGGTGCAAAAGCACGTGCTGGCGGAACAAGTCATGTCGAAGGGGTAGGCTTTCTCACTGCCTGTAAGCTCGAAGCAGAGCTACGCCTCGGAACCCCCGACCCCTACAGGGGAGTTCTTGAGTTTCGCAGCAGGTTCCTCCTAGCGAATCATTCAGACAAGCCTATTGAAGAATTTATTGAGGGTCTCAACGACTCCCCTTTAGGAGTCGGGGGTTCCGATGAGCCTGCACCCACAAGAGATGCCGCTACGACAACTGCCGTTTCACTGTCTTGCGCGTGGGCAGTGCGGCCCACGGGTCTTCGGGCCAGGGATGTTTGTTGTAGCGCCCGCGCAACTCTTTGCGCACCATCGGGTAAGTGTTGGCCCAAAAGCTGCGCAGGTCTTGCGTCACCTGAATAGGCCGTTGCGCAGGTGAGAGCAGATGCAGCATGACTTTTGTACGGCCCTCGTTCACCGTGGGCGTGTCGGCCAAGCCGAACATCTCTTGCAGCTTTACGGCCAGCACAGGCGGCCCGCCATCGAGGGCGTACTCCAGCCGAATGCTGGAGCCACTGGGCACAGTAACGTGCGTGGGCGCAAGCGATTCCAACAACACCTGTTGCTTGTGCGGCAGCAGCGCGCCCAGCATGCGCAGCACATCCAAGCGTGCAAAGTCATCGCGCTTCGTCACGCCGTCTAACCAGGCTGGCAACCACGCATCCACCTGCGCCAGCAACACCGCGTCGGAGACATCGGGCCAATCTGCACCACGCCACACGTGCAGGCTTTGCGCCCGCGCCTGCCACTGTTTCGTTGCATCCGTCCAGCGCAGCAACGTTAAACCCTCGGCTCGCACCGCATCGCACAGCACACGCGTCTTTTGTTCGGGCAGCATCGTGTGGATGGGTTGGCTGGCTAGCACCAGCTCACCGATGCGCCTTTCGCGCCGAGCGACCAATGCGCCCTGCCGCGTATCCCAGCCCACCACCTCACGCTCGGTTGCCAGCGTATCCAGTTCAGCCTCGTGCAGCGGCGCAGCCAAATAGATACGGCCTTCTTCAGCGGTGTTGGCCCCGCCTGCATCCAAGTGCGCCACTGCCAGCCAGCGCGCCTGCGCCAACGGGTCGCCATCCGCCAACGCCACACCGCGCCCGCCGGATAAGCGATAGCGATTGGATTGCGCACCTCTGGCCTGTGCAACGCGATCGGGGTAGGCCAGCATCACCAACTGGCCCAGCGCGTAAGCATCGGGTGCCGAGTTATCCACCCGCACGCCCAACTGTTTGCGCCACTGCGCAGCAATGCGCTCAATGCGCGCCAACGCCCGCACATCTGCACCATACAAACTTTTTTGCGTTTGTCGCCAGTGGCGCAATGCCTCAACTCTCAGAGTCAAATCCGCCCCCACTGAGCTGGCGCGCGGCAGCGGGTCGCGCTCGTCCAGCAGCGCAGCCAAGTCGGCGGCCAACGCCGTGCGCGACTCCAACAACAGATGTGCCAGGCGCGGGTGCGTGGGCCAATTCAGCATGGCGCGGCCTCGCTCAGTCAGTTGGCCGTCGCGCAACGCATCAAGCTGTTGCAGCAACGTTTGCGCCTGCCGCAATGCGCCTGCAGGCGGCGGCGTAATCCAGCGCAAGTCCGTCGCCTCGCGCACGCCCCACTGCGCCAGCTCCAACCGCAATGAGGCCAAGTCGGCTTCCAGAATTTCGGGCTTGCGTGCCGGGTTTAGGCGGCTGTGGGTTTGCGCACTCCACAAACGTATGCACCCGCCCGGCCCCAAACGGCCCGCGCGTCCGGCGCGTTGGTCGGCGCTGTCCAATGTCACGCGCACGGTCTCTAATCGCGTCAGGCCGGTGCGCGCATCAAACTTGGGCACGCGCGAGAAGCCCGAATCCACGACGATGCGAATGCCCTCGATGGTCAGCGAGGTCTCGGCGATGGAGGTGGCCAGCACCACCTTGCGCCGCCCGTGTGCGTTCGGCAACAGCGCAGTTTGTTGGGCTTCCAAGCTGAGGTCGCCATACAGCGGACACAACACAATTTCGGCGTGGCGCTCGGTCAGCAAGGTTTGCGCCCGCACAATTTCGGACACGCCAGGGAGAAAAGCCAACACATCGCCCTCGTGTTGGGCGATGGCGCGAGAGATGGCATCGGCGACGGTGGCGTAGAGCGGGCCTTCGGGTTCGCGGGGCAGGTAGTGCAAGGCTACGGGGTATTGGCGTCCGCTGGCTTGCACCAGCGGCGCGTTGCCTAGGGCAGCACTCAGCGCATCGCTATCCAGCGTGGCCGACATGATTAAGATTCGTAGATCGTTGCGCAGTGCGTGTTGCACCTCGCGGCACAGGGCCAGCGCCAAATCGGCCTGCAAGCTGCGCTCGTGGAACTCATCGAAGATCACCAGCCCCACGCCCTCCAGCGCCGGGTCTTGCTGCAAGCGCCGCGTCAGAATGCCTTCGGTCAACACCTCTAAGCGCGTCTGCGGGCCAATGCGTTGCTCGAAGCGCACGCGGTAGCCCACGGTGCGACCCACGTCCTCGCCTCGCAGAAATGCCATGCGAGCAGCTACGGATCGGGCGGCCAAGCGGCGTGGCTCCAGCATCAAAATCTGTTGGCCGCGCAGCCAGGGTTCATCCAGCAGCTCCAGCGGCAGCACCGTGCTTTTGCCCGCGCCGGGCGGCGCTTGCAACACCACGATTGGGTGCGAGTGCAAGTTGGCCTTGAGTGCGGGGAGGGCGGCGTGGATGGGGAGGGGGTCGGGCATGGTTTCGGCGATGTGTATTCTCACAGAAGACGCTCTCTTGCACCCTCACCACGGCCAGCCATTCATGTCAATCTCACCCGCAGGCCAAGCCTCATCGCCCAACACCAGCACCATTGCGTTTTCGGGCGAGGTGCGGCGAACCCCGCCGGGCTGGCTGAACCACATGGCTACAGGCACATGCCGCCAGCCTAGCCCTTCGTAAAACTTAAGGTTGTGGTTGGCGGTTTGTATCAAACCAAACTTGAGGCCCCAGTCGTCGCGCATATACGCTGCTGCCGCCCGCAGCAGCGTTCCTGCATAACCACGCCGACGGGCTGCCACCGCCGTCATTACGCCGCCAATAGCACCCACGTTAATCTCGTGTTCGCCATTCACGATGACGCCGCGTTGTAACACGCCCAACGCCGAGACAATCTCGCCATGTTCATCTCGCGCCACAAAGTAATGTTCGGCATTAGCCCAGTGTGTTACCGGTTCGGCCCACAGCTGCGTAAACGATTCGTCAGAGATGCGATCCATCCCTGTGTTGTCGTGGGCAGACACTTGGCCTTGCGGAATTCGTTCGATAGTGATCATGCGAAATATTGTAGTAGCGCCAAATCACGGCTGCTGCCTTCATCTCGCACGTCTTTCCTTTACAGCCGCCCCTAACTTTGGTTAGCCCTCGCCCCCTCACTTTCGCCCCATCAACCCACCTGTCTGGCTCTCTAGAATGCACCTGCAAACGACAGGCGACATTGCACTACATAGTTATTACGCTGAGTATGTGACAAACGTGACAAGCGTGAAAGATATTGCCGAAGTGACACAGCCCACCACCGAATACCGCATCCTCATCGCCAGCAAAGACCCCACGCTGCGCGAGGCGCTCGGCTGGCTGTTGAACGAAGAGCCGGGCATCCAAGTGATTGACGAGGCCATCACCGCCATCGACGTGCTAACCCTCGCCAAAGCCCTCGAACCGGATGGCGTCATCCTGGATGTCGAGCTGCCCGAGGCGGATGGTTATACCGTCACGCGTGTCCTCAAGCGCCTGCCTGCACCGCCGTTTGTCATTTTGTTGCTGGTGCATGGCGACCCCACTGCTCGCAAACGTGGCCAGGCTGCGGGTGCCGATGGCTTCATCGAAAAAGGAACAGACTGGCCCGACTTACTGCAACAGATTCGGCAGATGTTGAGGATTGAACGAAAATAGGGATTAGTAATTGGTAATTTGCGTCAATTACCAATTACTAATCACCAATTACCAGCCTCATGCCCAACCCATCTCCTGACTCCCCAACCCTCCTCTCCCAACTGGCGAGCTTGCAGCAGGAGAACATGCGGTTGGTGGAGTTGGAGCAACAGCGCGCCCGCCGCAACACCATCATCGCCCGCATCGGCCAACTGATGACGCGCGAATCATCTCGGCGAGGCCTGGGGGTGCAAGATATTTTGGGCGATGCCGTGCGTGCTATTCACGATGAGTTGAACTACCCCAGCGTGGCTGTGCTGCTGCTAGACGAAGCTGACCCGGAGATGTTGGTGCGCCGGGCCGCCTGCGGCATTGTGGCCGAGCAGGTGCCCGACCCCTATCGCCAAAGCATTCACACCGGCTTAACGGGCGCAGCCGTGCGCAACAAGCAGGTGTTGCGCGTCAACGATGTGGGCAGCGATGTGCGCTACCTCGCCATCCCTGCCGATGCCGGGGTTTACTCCGAGTGTGCCGTGCCCATTATGACCAGCAACGGTGTGCTGGGTGTGCTGGATTTGCAAAGCAGCGACTCCTTTAACGACGAGGATGTGCGCGACGCTACCACGATGGCCGGACAACTTGCCGTAGCGATAGAGAACGCACACTTGTTTGATGCCGAGCGCCAGCGCGCCAGCCGCATGGGCATCGTCTACCAGATTGGGCGCATGATTGCGGGCAGCTTAAAGATTGACGTGGTGCTGCAGAACGCCGTGGACGCAATCACCCAGCACCTGCGCTATCTGGATGTGGCTTTGTTTTTGTTGGATGATGACGACCCGACCGCCATCATTTTGCGCGCGCGGGGTGGCCTGCATGGTGGGGTGGGCGCAGGCCAATATCGTCAACGCATCACCGAGGGGATTATTGGCTCGGCCATTTCATCCAAGCAAATGGTGAGGGTGGGCGATGTGCGCCAAGACCTGCGCTATGTGCCCAGCGTGCCTAATGTCGTCAGTGAGCTTGCCGTGCCCATTGTCGTGGGCGAGCAAGTACTGGGGGTGCTGAATGTCGAATCCGAGGCGCGCATTGGGCACGAGGATGCCAACGATTTGCAAATCATCGCCGACCAACTGGGCGTGGCGATTAGCCATGCCCGCAGTTACGAGGACGAGCGCCGGCGTAATGAGCGCCTTGCGCTCATCGCCCGCACCGGCCAGCGCATCGCCACCCGGCTCGATCCTGAAGATCTGTTCAACACGTTGGTGCGCGAGCTTCATCAGCAATTGGGTTACGACCATGCCGCGTTATTTGTGTTGGATATGAACGAGCCGGAGTTTCTGGTGCAGCGGGCCTGTGCTACGCGCTGGCCCAGTTCGGTCGCCATCGGCTATCGCCAATCCGTGCATCGCGGTGTCGTGGGTGCAGCCGCGCACCTACGCGTGCCACAGCGTATCAACGATGTGCTGTCGGCGCAGCATTACGTCTCCATGACCAGCCAACCCACTGACGAAGAACCGCGCGCCGAACTGGCGACGCCGATTCTGCTGGGAGACCGTTTGCTCGGCGTTCTGGATTTAGCTAGCGACCGCGAGTTTGGTGACGAGGATGTGCAGGCGGCGCAGATCATTGCCGACCAGCTTGCGGTGGCGATAGACAACGCCGAGTTGTTCAGCGCCACGCAGCGCTCGTTAGACGAAACGCAATTGCTCTACCGCACCAGCCAACGCATGAGCGTGGCGATGGGTGTGGACGATGTGATTGACACCTATCTGGAGCAGGTGGCCGCACGCGGCAAATATTCGTGCAGCATTGTGATGTATGAACTGGCCGAGAACGGTGAGCGCGAGACGACCGTGATGCGTGGGCGTTGGTCGCCGCAAGAGGGCCTGACGCACCCGGCAGGCATGCGCATTCCCTACATGCACGACAATCTGGACGAATCACTGGATGCGGGCCAGACTGTTTTGATTGAGGATGTGAACACCGATCCGCGTGTGCCCGTTCGCCTGCGCGAGATTCAAAACCAACAAGGCCGCCCGGCGCTGGTGATGATTCCGTTGATGGTGCGCCGCACGCAACGTGAGGAGCGGATTGGACTGGTGATTCTGACCTCGCCCAAAGCCTACCGCTGGGCCGAGGCGGACTTACGGCCCTACCAGGCCACTGCTGCGCAATTAGCCACGGCCATGGACAGCCGCCAACAACAACTGTTGGTGTATGAGCGCGGCCAACAGGTGGCTATTTTGGAGGAACGTCAGCGGCTGGCGCGTGAACTGCACGACTCGGTGACGCAGTTGATTTTTAGCACGACGTTGATTGCGCAATCTATTTCATCGGCGTGGAAGCGCAGCCCAGCCGAGGGTGAGAAACGCGTGACGCGTTTACTGGAGCTGAGCCAGACCGCGCTGGCCGAGATGCGGGCCTTGTTGTTTGAGCTGCGTTTGCCAATTGCAACCCAAGCCGAAGACCAAGACACAATGCCCAATTTCGCTCCAACGACACTACCCATCCAACAAAGTATTGTGCCGGGGTTGGTGCGACTGCAACGCGATGGGCTGGCTGCCGCCATCCAGCGCTATGCCAGCGATGTGCAGCGCGATGGCCTGCACGTGGAGATTGATGCGCAGGACTACCCGCTGACCAACCCGACCTTGCGCCCGCCGCTGTCTTATGAGGAGGCGCTGTATCGCATTGCGCAAGAAGCGTTGAACAATGTGGTGAAACATGCAGGCGCGCAGCAGGTGCTCATTCGGCTGGCGGTGAAGGATAAAACCGCGCATCTGGTGGTCTCGGATAATGGCAGGGGCATGGCCTCGGTGGATGAGGCGGCAGCGGGGCGGGGCATTGGCCTAAAGACCATGCGCGAGCGGGCCGAGGCGCTGCGCGGCTCGCTCAACGCCACCAGTGTGCCAGGTAGCGGCACGGCGATTCAGGTGATGATTCCGATGTAGGGGGGGTTGCGAACGCTTGAGTCTTTGTAGGGGGCAGGAGTTAGGATGGACACAAAAGACACTTTTTCACGCATCCGCGTATTAATTGTGGACGACCACGCCATCGTGCGCGAGGGCTTGCGCACGCTGTTGGAAGAAGAGGATCATATCGAAGTGGTGGGCGAGGCCGCCAACGGCTCGGAGGCTGTGACGCTGGCAAAGCGCTTAAAGCCGGATGTGACGCTGATGGACTTGGTGATGCCGGAGATGGACGGCATCGCTGCCATCCGCCGTTTGCGCGAGGCCAACCCCGAAAGCCGTGTACTGGTGCTCACCAGCTTTGCCGACGACCAGCGCGTGCGCGACGCGGTGCAGGCGGGGGCCACCGGCTACCTGCTCAAAGATGTGCTAAAGCCGGACTTGTTGCGTGCGATACAAAACGCGGCGCAAGGCCGGTCTACGCTGCACCCGGATGTGCAACAACTGTTGATGCAGCAAGCCACTGCCGCGCGCGAACCCAAGCCTCACGACAGCCTGACCGAGCGCGAGATGAGCGTGCTGAAGCTCATTGCGCAGGGCAAGAGCAACAAAGAGATTGGCGGCGCGCTGTTTCTCACCGAGGGCACGGTAAAGGGCTACATCAGCACCATTTTTGACAAGCTGAGTGTGGAAGACCGGACGCAGGCCGCGTTGTATGCGGTACGGCATAAGTTGGTGGAGGGGGCATAGACCCTCTCAACGTCCGCCTGACACTTTCTCGTAACCCCTCTCGCCTACAATCTCCTCGAAGCCCGCACCAGGATGTGCGGACTAACAAGGAGGGCATTCGTAAATCATGACGATTGCTACAACACATGTGTTCGGCGCACCCTCGCCGCGGTCCAAGACGACCGCTCCCGATTTACAGAAATCGGGCAATGGAAACGGCAGCAACAAAACAACAAATACCATCGCTGCCCGCTCCATTGTTCAAGAGGAAAGCGCACTCGCCACAGCGGTGGCTCAGTTTGATAGAGCCGCCCGCATTCTCAAGCTCGACCCCGGCCTCGCCGAAAGCCTCAAGATGAGCAAGCGCGAGCTGACGGTCAACTTCCCGGTCAAGATGGACAACGGTGACATCAAGACCTTCACTGGGTATCGCATCCACCACAACACGGCCCGTGGGCCAACCAAAGGTGGCATCCGCTACGCTCCGCACGTCTCGCTGGATGAAGTGCGGGCGCTGGCGATGTGGATGACCTGGAAATGCGCCATCGTCAACATCCCGTATGGCGGCGCGAAGGGCGGTGTAGTCTGCGATCCAAAACTGCTTAGCTTGCGCGAACTCGAAGGCCTGACGCGCCGTTTCACGACCGAGATCACGCCCTTCATCAGCCCCGAAGGCGACATCCCCGCGCCGGACATGGGCACCAACCCCCAGATCATGGCGTGGATGATGGACACCTATTCCATGCATCGCGGCTACTCCGTGCCTGCCATCGTCACCGGCAAGCCATTGAACTTGGATGGCTCGGCGGGGCGACTCGAAGCAACCGGGCGTGGGGTCATGTTCACCGTGCGCGAGGCGCTCAAAACATTGGGCTGGCCGTTTGATGGCGCACGCGTAGCGGTGCAGGGTTTTGGCAACGTCGGCTCTAATGCGGCGTTGTCTGCGCACGAGCTGGGCTGCAAAGTCGTCGCGGTCAGCGACATCAGCGGCGGCATCTACAACCCCAATGGCATTGATGTGCCCCGCCTGCGTGGCTACATCCGCGAGCATGGCGACATGGATGGCTTTGATGGCTCGGATAGGGTGAGCAACACCGAGCTGCTGAACCTGGACTGCGATGTGCTGATCCCTGCCGCAATGGAGAATCAGCTCACCAAAGCTACGGCGGGCAGCGTGCGCGCCCGCATGGTAGCCGAGGGTGCCAACGGCCCCACTACGCCCGAAGGCGATGCCATCCTGCACGAGAAAGGCATTGTCGTTATCCCAGATGTGTTGTGCAACGCGGGCGGCGTGGTCGTCAGCTACTTCGAGTGGGTGCAAAGCCTGCAACAGCTTTTCTGGGATGAAGGTGAAGTGACTGGCCGCCTGGAGAAGATCATGATCCGCAGCTTCCACGATGTACACGACCGCGCCAGTAGCTTGAACATAGACCTGCGCACCGCTGCCCAAGTGCTGGGCATTGGCCGCGTAGCCGAGGCAACAGCGACGCGCGGCTTGTATCCGTAGCAGTTTGTTGTGCGACGCACCAGATGAGGAGATAAGGGGATGAGGAGACCCAACTCCTCATCCCATCATCCCCTTATCTCCTATACTCCGCACCGATGAATAATAATGAAAGCGAATTAATAATCAGCGGTTATGCGATAGACGAGAAGCTCCTCAACAAAAAAGCCATTACGCGGTGTGAGGTGGCCCAGTGCAAAGCGGGTTGCTGCGCCGATGGCGTATGGTTGGATGTAGGCCAGGCCAAAACGATTCTGGACAACGCGGCCATGATTGCGCCGCATATGCCCGAAGAACGACGCGACACCAGCAAATGGTTCGCCGAGCTGCACGACGACGACCCGGCCTTCCCCTCCGGCCAATACACCGGCACCACCACGGTGGAAGATGCAACGCACCCCAGCGGCACAACTTGCATTTTCTTGCGCCCCGAGGATCGCTATTGTGCCATCCAGTTCGCCAGCTTTGCCAACAACTTGCCCGCGTGGCAGATCAAGCCGTTTTATTGCTGCCTGTTCCCCGTTGTAGATGAATATGTGGATGGCGACGACAAGCCGCTGCCCATGCGCCGCCTGACGATGGACGACACCAACTCATTGTTCGAGCGCGGTGGTGGCTGCCACGAGGTGTGCGCGGGTGAACCTCAACCCGTGTTCCAAATCTACGCCGAGGAAGTGGCGCTGGCATTGGGGTTAGATGGCTATCGAGAATTGTGTGAAAAGCAGAGCGTGCCTCCGCGTTTGTAAAACCTCAAAGGCGACAGGAGACTGCAAAAACAAACCAGGTTTTTTCAAAAAACCTGGTTTGTTTTTGCGACTCAGTTGCAGCTAGGTTTTAGTTTGATAACTCACGGCACCAGCCGCAGCGTATACGACTGCGGCGAGAAGGGCATAGACGCGCTGATCACAACCAGATACTTGCCGCCGGGTGTTAGCCCGTTATAGCGAAGCTGCTGAAGGCCAGGCCCAAGAATGGGCACACCCACGCCCAGTTCGTTCACAATCATCGTTGGCGTGGCCGACCCACAGCTCGCATCCGAGACGATGGTGTAGGCCGCCACACTGCCTGCGGAAGCAAAGCCAGTGATGTTGATGGCTTGTGTTGTGGACGACGTGACAAAGCGATAGTAGATTTGCAATGCTGTCGTGGCCTGGCTCACCGTCATTCCTGTCGTCACCGTAAAGGCCGCGCATGCCGATGTATTCACCAGCGGCGCTTCCTTAAACACAATCGGGTGATACGTCTTTAGCGGTGTAAAGATCGTGCTCACCATCAGCGTTTGGCTAATGACTAAGCCACCTGCGCCATCCGTCAGCGCTGTCACTTTGATGACCGATGCGATGGTGCTGGTCGGCGAGGTGAGCGTTTTGGTGAGTGTGGCCGAGGCACGGCCCTGGCTGTTGGTGCTGCTCACCAGCGGCGTGATGACACCCGAACTGGTTGAGAACGTCACTAATCTGCCTGCGCCCACGGCGTTGCCAAAGCTGTCGGTTACGGCGGCCACCACCGTCGTGGTACTCACGCCGTTGCTCACCAACACGGCTGGCGTGGCCGTCATAGCAATAAAGGCGGATGACCCAGCCAGCACATTGACCATCGCACTGCCGGTGATGTTGCCGCTGCTGGCCAATACGCTGAACATCCCGGCCACGGTGCTGGCGGTGTAGTTGCCCGCCGCATCAATTTGCCCCGCGCCCGAAATGCCCCACGTAAACGTAAGGCCGGTTACGGTGTTGCCAAACGCATCTTGGCCCGTTGCACTAAACGCTTGCGATCCACCTAGCGTAACAGTCGCCGGGTTGGGTGACACTGCAATTTGGCTCAGCGGCCCCGTCACAATACTGAACGCAAATACTGCGGGCGTGCCGCCGGGGTTCTTAACGGTCAAGGTGTAACTGCCCACCACCGTAAATGTGTTCGATGGCAATAACGCCGAGGCCTCGGTGCTAGACACGGGCGTCGTCGTCAGCGTGATGCCGTTGAGCTGCGCAATCGTCCCGGCGTAAAACCCATCGCCCGTAAGCACCAGCGTGGCCGATGCCCCTGCTGTGGCGCTGATGGGCGACACGCCGCTGACCACCAGCGTGGGCGTGACCACGGCAAACGGCTCGCCGTTGGAGAAGCCACCTGTGTCTACGATAGTGACGAGCACGTTGTTGGGCAAGCTGATGTTGGCCGCAGGCACAATGGCGCTGAGCGTGGTGGTGTCTACGATGGTGGTGGAGAGGGCCACGCCGTTCCAAGCTACATAGGTGATGGCGTTGCTGAGAAAGCTGCTGTTGCTGAGGGTGATGACCAAGCTAGGCCCGCCCGCCTGCGTGGTGGTGGGCGTCAGGTTGCCGATGGCGGGCGAGGAATCCGGTGCGTTAGGCTGTTGCCACTCACGGGCCTGGGCGGTGTTGAGCGGCGATAGCCATGCCAACGCGCCCACACACAGCGCGGCTGTGGCTGTCGCTGCCGCACTCGCTAAAAACAATGCTCGAACTGAATTCGCTTTCTGATTCATGTTGCCCCCTTGTATTGCAAAGAATTGGTTTGCCGTTTAATCATTGTTACCTTCTTGCAGTTGTAAAGCCTGTCTGTTTCTTTTCTGATTGGGCAGAGGGTGTTTTCTACGCAACGCCATTAAACTCAGCCCATGACTGTCTCTCCAACTCCAACTCCAACTCCAACTGTCCTCTATCTGTGTCCCCTCGGCCAACAACACCGCGATTGGCGCATGGCGGCTGCGCCCGCTGATCTCAACGTCGTGATTCGCCGCAGCACGGATGTGGCCCGCGACGAAGTCCTCGGCCTCATCGCCAACGCCGATGCGCTAATTACCGAGCGGGTGGGGGCCGTTGACCGCGAGATGATTGAAGCGGGCAAGAACCTGAAGATCATTCAGCGCCTCGGCTCGCTGTATCACGATATTGACCTAGACGCGGCCCGCGAGCGCGGCATCCCCGTTTGCACGCGGCCTATTCGCGGTGTAATAGCCGTGGCCGAGAACATGATGCTGCAAATGATGGCCGTGTTGCGCCGTGCCATGCCGCTGCAAAAAACGGTGCGCACCCAGCCCACCGAGTTCAAGCTCACCTTGCCGCTTGGTCCGAATAACACGCCGCAAAATGTGCCCTTTGTGCCGCGCCGCACCAGCGAGGACATCTTCGCCTTTAACTGGAGCGGGCAAACCCAGGTACGCTTGCTCTACAACAAAACCGTGGGCATTCTGGGCTTTGGCGAGATTGGAGCCGAGCTAGCACGGCGTTTGCAAAACTGGAACTGCCGCGTGTTGTATGCCAAGCGCCAGAAACTGCCGGGGTTTATTGAGCAGGATTTGCGCATCGAGTACCGCACACAGGAAGACATCTTGAAGGAGAGCGACATCGTCGTCTGTCTGCTGCCCTACTTCAAAGAAACCGATCAGTGGCTCAACGCCAGCCGCATCAGCACCATGAAACCTGGCGCCATTTTGTGCGAGGCGGGCAGCGGCAGCGTGGTGGATGAACATGCCGTAGCCGAGGCCGTTCGCAGCGGTCATCTGGCAGGTGCCTCGTTCGATACGTACGAGTGGGAGCCGATTAAGCAAGATAATCCGCTGCTGGCGCTGGCCAACGCCGACCCTAATGCGAATATCTTTTTGCTGCCCCACATCGGCAGTTGCGGCGATATTGATACGAGCGAATTCTTCGAGTTCTACGGCAATGTGTGGAATGCGTTAAAGGGCAAGGCAATTGAGGGGCGAATTTGAAAGCTGAAGGCAGCTTGTCTTTTCACGGAGACGCGAAGGAGCGGAGGTGCGGAGAGC
>JAYTNY010000580.1:0-6071 GCA_043748055.1 Roseobacter sp. | reverse complement strand
GCCACTACAGCACGCGCCAAGAAGTGGATCGGTTGCTAGAGGCATTGAGTTAGCGTTTGAGTTTGAGTTTGAGTAAAGGTAAGGCGATGAGGAGATTATGGGATAAGGAGAAATCAGTTCGCCTCATCTCCTTATCTCCTTATCTCATCATCCCGCTTACGGTTCTCCTCGCCACCTGGAAGCTCGCCTTCGCCGACCGCATCATCGCGCGGGGCGATCTGTTGCTGTATTTCTATCCGCTGCGTGAATACGCTTCGCAAGCGATTCGCGAGGGCCGCCTGCCATTGTGGAACCCCTACACCTTTATGGGCGCGCCGTTTTTGGCAAACTCGCAGGTGGGCTTTTTCTATCCGTTTAATGTGCTGCTGGCCTGGCTGCCGGTCGAGAAGCAGGTCAGCGTCAGCATCGTGCTGCATCTCATCATCGCCACGTTGGGCATGTATGCACTTTCGGTTGCAGGTTTGAGGGTTGGCAGGTTGGCAGGTTTAACTGCGGCTATTTCGTTTGGGTTAGGCGGCTATTTGGGCGCGCAGGTGGAGCATTTGAACCAGTTGCAGGTGTTGAGCTGGTTGCCGTTGGAGGTGCTGATCGTATTGCATGTTGTGTCTTGCGTGGGTCAACAAGCAACCAACGCAAGACGCAACACGCAATATGTTTTAAGTTTGTCCCTGTTGATTGCGCTGCAAGCTTTCGCAGGCCACACCCAATCGCTCTACATCTGCCTGGTTACGCTCAGCATTGTCATCCTCACGCAACTCATCCCCCAACTCTGGCAACACCGCCGCTCCTCATCCCCTCATCCCCTCATCTCCTTCTTTCCCCTGCTCCTCCTCGGCCTCTCCGGTATCCTCGCTGCACTCATCTGCGCCGTGCAACTGCTGCCCACGCTAGAGCTTTCACGCGAGTCGTATCGCTCCGGCGGCCTCTCGTTTGGCGAGGCAGCTGCGTTTAGCTGGCGGCCCTGGGTCATTGCGCGTGCGCTGCTGCCTACTTACGGCGACCCGCTCTTCCCTGAATACGTGGCCTACTTTGGCGTAGCTGGGCTGGCGTTGGCGGTGTTGGGGGTGATGCCAGAGAGATTGGAGATTAGAGATTGGAGATTGAATGCGCAATCTCCAATCTCTAATCTCCAATCTCCTAAACTCATCGCCTGCATTCTTGTGTCAGTCGGTTTCATCCTCGCCCTCGGCGTGGTCACGCCAGTGTTCAACGTGCTTTACAAATTTTTGCCGGGGTTTAGCTTGTTTCGGGCGCAGGCGCGCTGGCTGGTGGTGTTTGCGCTGGGCATGTCCATGCTGATCGGGCAGGGCACGCAAGCCTTGCTGAACGGCCCGTCTATCACCACCAAACGCAACTGGCTGTTGGCCTGGGGGGTGCTGATTGGGCTTGTATTGATTGGGTTGCTGGTGGGTGTGCGCATCTCGCCAGAGGCCGAATACGCCACACTGCCCGCCCGGCGCGTGTGGCTGAGCTGGGTAGCAACGGCAGCCTGCGTCACGTCATTGGTCATTGGCTATTGGCTCTTGCCAATCCCCAACCCTTCGACAAGCTCAGGACGCAATCCCCAATCCCCAATCCCTAAGTTCGCCTACGCCATGTTGCCGCTGCTGTTGTTGATCGAGCTTTTCGCCGCCTCGCAGTTTCAGCCGTATTCGCGGGCAGCAGACCGGCAAGCGCTCACATCGCTGCGGCCTAGCACGGCGCACTTGCTGGCGGGGCAGGCCCTCACCCCCGGCCCCTCTCCCGGAGGAGAGGGGAGAGTACTGGCTCTCTCTGGCTTGTTCTTCGACCCCGGCGATTTGCCGGAGCAGACCTTGATCTATGGCAAGCAACTGAACAAAGACGAGTTGTATGACCGTGTGATTGCCAGCAAGCACAAAGAGATTCTCTCGCCCAACTTGTCGCTGTATTACGGCCTGCCCAGCGTCGATGGCTACGATGGCGGTCTGTTGCCCACGCGGCGCTTTGTGCAGTTCGCCTCGCAGTTCACGCCTACGCCCAAAACTGGCGCGCTGGATGGGCGGCTGCGCGAGTTCTTAAAAGCCGTGCCAGAGGACAAGTGGTTGGCACAGATGGGTGTGCAGTACATCATCGCAGATAAGACAGCGGATGTGTTTGTGGATGGCGTGTACTACGATTTGTTCACGCAAATGCCGCTGGGACAACAAGCCGATGTTGAACTGAGCGAGCCTTACAGCGCCACAACGCTGGGGCTGGTGCTCAGTGGCACGCTGCCTACACAGCCTTTTCAAGTCATTGTTGAATTTGCCGATGGCACTCGTGCTGCAACGTTGGAGGTTCAGCCTGCCCAATTTAAGCCTTACCAAAGTTATTGGCATCTCAAACTAAATTGGAGCACGCATGCACAGGCACATGGAGTGCGATTTAGAAATGTGCCCACGCCACTTACGCTGATGGGCCTGACCCTCATTGATGCAACGGACAACTCGTTTATGCCGCAACAGCCGCAAAGCACGTTGGCAAAATTGCGCCTGACTTATTCTGGTGATGTGAAGATTTACGAGAACCGGGCTGCCGCGCCACGTGCATATTGGGCGGATGGCATGCCCGCCAGCCTTATTGTGGATGAGCCGGAGCATATTGTCATCGCCAACCCCCTCAACAAAATAGGGGAGCTGACGTTGCGCGATGCGTGCTACCCGGGCTGGGTGGCACGCATGGATGGCATCGAGACACTCATTGATTGCACCGATATTCTGTTTCGGAAAGTGGCGTTGCCAAAGGCTGCAAAAGAAATCGTCTTCACCTATGAGCCGAGGCCTTTCCGCATGGGCATCTTCGTCAGCATTGCTGGTCTGTTACTTTGGTTTGCGCTCGCCACAGTTTCTTTCATCAAGCGTGCAGGCATGTTGATTTGCCTGTAGCACTTTTTTTGCAGTTGTTTTTTGGCTAATGATGTTGGCCCCACAACCCAGCAAAATTATTCGCGCCGACGATGTGCTGATCTTAGTGGGTTGCGAGGAGCGCGTGCGCGAGCCAGGACATCCTTTACAAAATCGGGGCTAATAGTCCTTTGATAATAAGCCCTGCGCCCAATATCGTAACGATGATTGCCCCAACCAACGGCAATGCTTGATACAAAGGCGCATTCAGTTTGCCAAATCGATCCGCCAAAGACTTTGATCGAACCAACAACACCCCCATCAAGATCAACACAAGAGCAAGCCCGGCACTGAAGGCAATGATTAAGCCGAGACCCAGCGCAATGCGGTTGAGGCCGATGGCGACGAGCATGATGCCCAATGCCTCCGGGCAAGGCACCAACCCACCCGAAACGCCCATCGCCAACAACCCACCACGCGAGAGATGGCGATGATCTGAATTACCAGCGCCCGCGTCGCCGGTGTGCGTGTGCGCGCCAAAGCCGTGATTGTGTTCGCTGGCATCGCCCGAGCGCAGCGCCCGCCAGCGGGCCAACACCAATTGCACGCCCATCCCCACAACCAGCAAGCCCGACCCGATTTCTAACACCGACACCAACAAGCCAGGCGCAATGACTTGCTGCGCCATCAGTGCCAGCAACCCAACAACGATGACCGAAACGGTGTGTGTGAACGTGACGATGCTGCCCAGAAAAACCGCATGCTGCACTGTGCCACGGCTACCCACTAAATACGCTGCCACCAATGTTTTGCCATGCCCCGGCGTTAGCGCGTGCAACCCGCCCAGAACAATTGCCAGCCCAATCGCCAGCGCGATGAGTGCAGGAGTAAGCGTAGGCATTGAAAGATAGGTGATGAGTTGCTGGGCTGCGCCGGCGTTTGTTTGGGGGATGATGGGGCTTGCATCTGCGGCACTGCCTACCACGTCATAGATCACTTGCAGCCCATGTTTCTGCTCGTCGCGGCTTTGCTGCGTAATGCGAATCTCATCCTTGTTTGGCAAGAGCGCATTGATGAGATACGAACTCTTCACTGGCTGATGCTTGTTCTGCACCACCAATGTGTGATTGGTTGCTGCGCTGGTCGGCACATCTACAACCCCATCCAACCGAATAGTGCCCACGCCCGAATTGAGATTGAGCCAAGTTGGAAACTGACTGGTGACGAGTGTGACCGAGAGCGGTTGATCGTCTACAACGACGACGATATCTTTTAAGAAAGCGTTGGCAAACGCCGTGCCCTCGGCTTCGGAAATCTGCTCATCGTGGTTGGCATCCAGCCCGGCCAACACCTGCGGCGCAACCAGCAAAGCCGGGGTCAGGTCCATCTCCAGCATTACGCGCTTGGGGGTCAGCGTGATGTAAATCGCTTGTAGATATTCATCCAGCGCATGCGCCGCTGCGCGCATGGGCAACCCCAGGAGCAAGCCGATCAGCAGACACAAGCTGATCGGCTTTAGAAATGTTTTCACTTGTTCGTCCAGGCTGCGCCGTAATCATTCGTTGGGTCGCGGAACATATTGTGCAAGTGGTTTGTGGCATCGCCTCCCATGCTCTGGGGCGAAAATTCCATAAAGAGGGTGGGACCTTGCACGCGCCAATACGCAGCGCTGCCGTTGGTGGTTGGGCCATACCAGGCAAAATAGGTCTCGGCCAAGTTGGCTTTTACCTCCGCCATTTTCAAAGCGGCATCCTCGTCATTCAGCCAGCTCACTCGTTTGCCCACCAGTTCCAGCAACGCAGCTTGCTGTGCTTCGTTCAACGCCGAAGCCTTAATGCCTTCGGGTTGAATCGTCTTGCCATCTTCGCCAGGCCCCAAAACGGCGTTAATTGAAGATGAGCCGAGGACGGCCTGCTTCTTCTGATCAGTATTCTGCATGCCAATCAGTGCAAAAGCACTATCACTCTCGTCACCCCCCTGGCGCACGGTTTTGCCATCCAGCGTGTAGTTGACTGGCTGGCCGCCGGTCAGACTGGGTGCCAGTGTAATGTTCGCGCCCACAACCGTGGCGTTAATAGCCAGGTGATGGCCGCCGAATTGCAGCATCCACGGCGTTGTTGTTGAGGGCGTGCCAAGAATCGAGACGTAGTACTCGGCCTTGCCAAAGATAAGGTTGCCGCCGCCATCTTGGCCCTTGAGCACTTCATCGCCGTTTACCCCGTCAACCACTTGTTGGTAACCCTTTGCACTCAGGATCGTGGCTAACGTGGCGAACACCGCATCTTGCTGGGCTTGTGAGAGATCACCCATGCGCAAACCCGCCCGCTGAAATAAACCAGTAGGAAAGTTCGACCATTTGGCCCGCTGGGCGCTGTCGGTGTAATCAAACATCACCGTTTTCTTTTGCGCATCGCTCAATGTCGCCAAGAACGCATCGGCAGCAGCCACCACTTTTACGGTGGTATCGCTGGCGGGTGCGGCCACCGGCACAGCGGTTGCGGCTGGCTTTGCTAGCGTGGGCACGGGGATGGTGTTGGTGTTGCTGGTGTTTGGGCCACCGCAGGCCGCCATCAACAAGCTGATGAGTGCAAAACTGGGTAGGGTCTTGATAAATAATTTTCGAGTCAACATAATTCTTGTTCTCCTTTTGTCTACTTCGCGTACTTGGCTCCGTAATCATTGGTGGGATCACGATAGATGCCGTGAACGTGATCAATGCTCGCCGTGCCACTACCTCCCCGACCTTCGCCCTGCGCCGAATACTCGATGACAAGGGTAGGCCCGGTGACGCGGAAGTAGGCACCGCTGCCTGCGGTGATCGGGCCATACCAGGCCAGATAAGTCTGGTCAAGCGTCGCCTTGATCTCGGTCATGCGCGTGGTCGCGTTCTTATCATTGACCAGATTCGTGTAGTGACCGATGAGTTTGATAAATGCCGCCTGTTGGTCGGCGTTCATCTGTGAGGCGGGCAGCCCTTCGGACACGATGGTCTTGCCGTCCTGGCCGGGACCCAGCACTAAATCTATCGCCGTGTTGCTCAAGATTGCAGCCTTCTGCTGCGTAGTATCCAACGAGCTGAGTAGGGCGAAGGCCTCGTCTGCAATATCGCCCAGCGGACGTACGGTGGTGCCGTTGGTGTCGGTGTACACACACGGCTGGCAGCCGATGAAGCTGGGCGTGAGTGCGATGTTAGTGCCTGCAATCGTGGCGTTGACTGTGACGTGGTGC
>JAYTNY010000579.1:0-10834 GCA_043748055.1 Roseobacter sp. | reverse complement strand
GCCTGGGACCCCATCAGCGCCGAGAAGGGCGAGTATCGCCACTTCATGCAAAAGGAAATGTTCGAGCAGGCCCGTGCTATTACGGACACATTGCGCGGGCGGGTGAACTTTGAAACGGGCGAGGTGAGCTTGCCTGAGCTGAAGTTGGAGGAAGTCCCTTCGCGCATTTACACTGTTGCCAGCGGCACCTCGCTGCACAGCGGCATGGTGGGCAAATTCATCATCGAGAAGTTAGCGCAAGTTTCTGTCGAAACGGATTACAGCAGCGAATTTCGCTACCGCGCCCCCATGATTCAACCGGGCATGGCAGTGCTGGGCATTACCCAATCTGGCGAGACGGCGGACACGTTGGCAGCCATGGCGAGTGGCCGCCAGCAAGGCGCGCGGGTATGGTCCATCGTCAATGCCATTGGCTCGCAGGCCGAGCGCATCAGCGATGGCTTCATCCCCATGCGCAGCGGCCCCGAGATTAGTGTGTGCAGCACCAAGACCTTTGTGGCCTCAATAGTGGATCAGTATTTGTTGGCGTGTGCGCTGGGGCAGATGGGGCAAGCCAAGAGACAAGAGGCTTTTGAGGCGGCCAAAGAACTCACTCACTTGCCCAACCTCATGGGGCGAATGTTGGAAGCCAACTCGATCTACGAATCGCTGGCGAATCTGTATCACGACCGCGAGCACATGCTGTTTTTGGGGCGGGGCATCAACTATCCAGTGGCTTTAGAGGGCGCGCTAAAGCTGAAAGAAATTTCATACATTCACGCCGAGGGCTACCCAGCGGGCGAGATGAAACACGGCCCCATTGCATTGATTGACGAACACATGCCTATTGTGTGCATCGCCGTGCGCGATGGCGTGTATGAAAAGATGGTCAGCCAGATTGAGCAGGTGCGGGCGCGGCACGGCATTGTCATAGCCGTAGCCACCGAAGGCGATACCGACATTGTTAACAAAGCCGACCACATCATCTGGGTTCCCAAAGCACCCGAGTTGCTCTACCCGGTGATTACGGCCATCCCCATGCAGCGCCTAGCCTACGAGTTTGCCCTGCGACGTGGCTGCGATGTAGACCAGCCCCGCAACCTGGCCAAGAGCGTCACAGTGGAGTGATGTAGCGGGATGTATCAAATGGTGAGCACCACCCTGCCCATCTATTTGGCAACGGTGCTGCGCCTCGCGCCCTTGCAACTGGGCCTCATAGATGGCTTGTATCAAGGCGAGGCCATCCTAGTCAAAATCATCAGCGGGTTGTTTGCCGACCGGTGGCAGCGCCACAAAGAGGTGGCGACGGTGGGCTATGGCCTCTCTGCCATCAGCAAAATAGGGTTGCTGTGGGTAGGCAGCAGTTGGGGTGGGCTGGCGGGCATCACCCTGGCCGACCGCATCGGCAAAGGCATTCGCACCGCCCCGCGCGATGCCATGATTGCCAACACCACCCCGCCCGACCAACTCGCCACGGCCTTTGGCGCGCACCGCGACATGAACACCGCCGGAGCTATGCTGGGGCCGCTGGTGGCGGCGGGCATTTTATGGTTCACCGCCTCGGCCTATGATGCCGTGTTCGTCGTCAGCTTTTGTTTTGCGTTGATCGGGCTGGCCGTCATCGTTTCGTTTGTGCATAACCCCGCGAGTATGCCATCCACCGAAAGCAAACGCGCCAACTTGGCCCAGGCGTTGGGGCTGCTGACCCAGCCGCGTTTTCGGGCGCTGCTGCTGGTGGGCAGTTTGCTCAGCCTCGCCACGCTCAGCGATAGCCTGCTGCATCTCATCATGCAGCGCAAGCTGAACTTGAGTTCGGGCGCATTCCCGCTGCTTTACGTCGTCATCGCCTTTATTTACATGCTGTTGGCCGTGCCGTTAGGCCGCCTAGCCGACCGGGTGGAGCGTAAGCAGTTGTTTATCGCCGGCTATGGCTTTTTGGGGATGGCGTACGCGGTGGTGCTGTTGCCCAGCGTGGGCCTGGCTGGGTTGGCTGCCTACGTGGCGCTGTTTGGGCTGTACTACGCCGCCACCAATGGCGTGCTCACCGCCCTAGCCAGCAGCCTGTTGCCCGATCATTTGCGCGCTGGCGGCCTTATGGGCTGAATGGCCCAGATGGCTACATCTACTTTTTTCAAGCCAGCATTGCGCGCGCCCAGCAATTTATAAATGTGCGCGAGAGCTTTCATGTGCAGTACACCCAATCTTTTTTTGGGGTGTCGGGCCGCTACACGCTGACGTTGAATGTGAACGATACCCAGATGGGCACAGTCAAGATCAACAGCCTGAATTTGAGCAACACCTTGACGACGACGGCGCAGCCGTGGCAAGGGCGCTACTTTAATGATATGCCGATTACGGTGGTGGCGTCGCCAAAAGCGGGCTATCGCTTTGTAAGCTGGGCTGGGGCCAGCGCCAGCATATTCTGACCAAAGCCAGCGATAGCGACCCGAACACACGCAAGGTCAACCTGAATGGCTATCTTAACTCGCTGACCAGCAAAGAAGACTTCTCCAACATCGCTTTTGTGTTGGGTGCCAAAGATACGGGTGGATGGAATGCGGCAAACAAATTGGCGTTTGGCCTCGGCGCACAATTCGACCCGGTCAAAGCCCAAAGCCCGTTGCAAATGATTGCGGCTTATAGCAACGCCTGCCAGACGATGTGCGCAACCAACGCGAAGTGATCGCGGTGTGCAAGGCCAGTACGCTGAGCGGACTCATGGATACGTTAAACAAAGCCTTGCCTGCCCCATTCCCAGAGGGCGGCGATGTGGCGGTGGAACGCCAAACGCAACGTGTTAGCGGTGATGGGCAGCACCGACGCAGGCATCCTCTCTGCCAGCAACGCATTGCTAGACCCAAAGAGGCGCAGCGAGGTATCTGGCAACCTGGTGTTTGTGAACAGCGAACAATTGGTTGCGATGGATAACCAAAAAACATTGGCGCGCACGGTGGCAGTAGGCAGCGCTGCACCAGCGCAGCCCTCGGCAGCCAGTGCAATACAGCCCAGCTCCCCACCCACATGGGTCACTTCTGTGGTGGCTGTGGCGATTGGCGGGTTGTTGCTGATTGGGGCGGTGATAGCTTTCGCGGTCATTGGTAGACGCAGGCATGTGACACCACCCATAGGTGAAGACGATTCCAACCAGTAAGGAGCGCGCATTTGGCAGCATGGCAACACCAAAGGCGAACGCCACATTCGTGACGAAAACATCCGCGCCATTCGTAAGAAAGGACGTAAAGCTTGGAAGATTGAATGGGGCTACCATCGTCGCTCTATTTCTAGGTCGTCCAGATAGCGTGCTAATTGGCTAAAATCTTATGGCCTATTGGAATGCTTATTTCTGTATTTAGCTTTGTGCAACAAAGGCACACATTCCCGCGAAAAATAGAAACAGGTGAGCAATTCTTGCTCACCTGTTTCTATTTTTGTCACCATTGCGATATGCTTGGTTGCGGCTAGGGCGTGCCAAACACCTGCACTTCGGCGAACTGCATGCGATATTGATTGCTATCGTTGGGGATGCTTTGCAGCTTCGTCCCGGTGATGCGCACATACCGCGCCGACGCATTCGCAAATGCGAAGGTCTGGGCCGTAGCCGCTGGCCGCGCAAAGCCGGTGCGGCTCGCAGCCGTCGTCCAGTTGGTGTTGTCTTGAGACAGCTCAATGACAAAGTCCACCGGGAAGCCATACCCTGCGTTTACGCCATCCAGCCGAGGTATCAGCACCACTTGATTCACTGTACTCACCGCGCCTAGGTCAACTCGCAGCCATTCGGTGTGGCTGGTAGCTAAGTTGTTATTGCTCGACCAGCCCAGCGGATTCACCGCCGATGCCAGACCATCGGTGGCGTACTTTATGCCCCACGAACCATTAATGTCTATCGAGCTGGACGCGCTGGTGGTCTTGCCCTGCGCCACATTGGTGCTGATGCTGGATACGACACTGCCAAACACCTGCACCTCGGCCAGCGACAAATTATTAGTGCCCGCCAACTGCACGCGCACATAGCGCCCGGTTGTGCCCACCGGCAAGTTCAAACTGGTCGGGGCCTGGCCGGTGGTCTGAACACGCCACACGCTGCTGTCACTCACAATGGTGTTGAAGGTGCGCCCGGTTAAGTCTGTCGCAGAGACGAACACGTAGAAGTTCGACAAACGATCCGCGCAGCAATCGGTGCGGTTCCACAGCACCACATTGGTGATGGTGCGGCTGGCTCCTAGGTCTACCTGCCACCAAGCGTTGGCATCGCCGTTGGTGTGCGTGGTCGAGTTATTGTTGTAAATGCCATCCGTGTTGCCATCCACCGCCCGGCCTGGCACGCCGCCAAAGCCGGTGGAAGATTGGGCAACCGGCTTGCCCGCCGCCAAGTTGGTTGGCGTTGGCACTACCGCCGTCGTCGCCACGCAACCCAACACCTCGACCTCGGCCAACGACAGCACATTGCTTTCGTCGGCATTGCCCACGTTATTGGTTGCCAGCAACAACGGGTCGGGCGTGCGCACCACGCGAATGCGGCTGCCACGCACGGGTGCGCCGGTTAAAGCCAGCAGATCCACCGAAATACTGGCCGGGGCGTTGTCGCGGTTGTTGCGGTTTAAGTATTGTGATTTGAAGAGCGGCTGATCCTGATCGTCCAAGACATACACCGTGATGTCGCGCAGGCGCGAGCCAAGCCCAGCACGGTTGCGCAGCACAATAGATTGCACAAAGTAGTTGCCATCCAAAGCCAAGCGCCAGGTTGCGGCTGCATCCGCCGTGTCGGTGTGGCTGAAATTATTGGGGTTGCCATCAATGGCTAAGCCTGCGGGGAATTGGTTGCCCCCCCATGTGGATGATTGTGTGGCCGTGCCGCGCGAGGCCACATTCGTCGGCGCTGCACACTGCGGCGCGCCCGGCACAGAACTTGCATTGCTGGGGTTGCTGCCGCGATCCAGTTCGTCGCGGTCAAACGCGCCGTCCACGTCGTGGTCTATGCCGATGCGCGTCTCGCTGCCAGCAGGCACCACTGTAACGACGAGTGGGTTGCTGGTCGAAGCCAACGCTTGCAATGCCTGCGTCGTCAGAATTTCGTTGGCGCGGTCGGATTGAAATTGGCCTGAGCCGATGTAGGCATAGCCACGCGCCTCTGTGCCGACCATGCCTTTGATGACCAAGCCCACTGCGCCTGCATCCGACATGCCCAAAAATTGATTGAGCGTTTGCGCATCTGCGCCGCTCACCGTGCCGGTTAGCACAAGCTGTTTGCCAACGGCGGCGTGCGTGTCTTTGCTCTGGTTGCCTTCGGTTTGCCCGGCTGGTGCATACGGGAAGCGCCCGTTCACCGAGAGCATAAACGCCATCAAGTTCGCCGAGCGAGACTCGTTGTGCGTCGAATCAAACGTGCCATCTTGTTGAAAACCAAAGCCAGAATTGCTGGCGGTGGCATCATCAAACCACAGGCCAAAGCGTTCGTAAAAATTGCGCCAGGATGGGCCACGCCGAATGAGCTGCAAGCCAAACGCGCCACCGTTGCGAATCAGATCACCGCGCAGGCTGTTACCCGCATGACACGCGCGGCAATTATTTTCAAACTCTTGCCGACCCAGCTCAGCATTACCCACGCGCGCAACAGTGCCGTGCGGGCCGGGAATCGAAACATTGGTGTTAAAACTGTTGTTCAGGTTTCGGTATGGGTCGGGTGGGATGTGAACCGAATCGAGCATCTGCTCAAACTCGCTCACCTGCGGGTTGGTTAAGGCCGCATCTGCGCCTTGCAAATTAACAAACGCCGCAGCAAACCCACCCAGGTTGGCCTTGTCGCCCGACCAGTGCATGGAAGGATGTCCGATGATGTCTTGCATGGTCTGGGTCAGCAGCGGCCCTTTCATGGGGTGTTGCTGCACGGTGATGGGTTGGCCGGTTTCATCACTAATGCCGCGCAACGCGGTCATGCTGCCAGCCGGGTTGCCCAGATCCCAGGCCAGGCGGTCGGTGCGCGCATCAATGTGGCACGAGGCGCACGAAATTTGCCCCAGCCCAGATGTGGCATGCGTGTCATACAGTTGCTTGCGGCCTGCTTTAATAGCTTGTGGGGTCGGGTCATAAAACACAAGGCGATTGACTTCGGTGTTGTTGCTCAAGTCAATCATCGAGATCGAACCCGAAAATTTGTTGAGCACAAACGCCCGGTTTGTTCCCTTTTGGAGGGCGATGCCGGTCGGGCCTTCGCCCACGTTCACTTGTGCCACGCGCCCACCGTTGTTGTCCATCACAATCACGTTGTTAGACCCCATGCCGGTCACATACGCACGCGTGCCAGCCTCGTTCCAGGCAATGCCGCGCGGGTCGCCGATAGACACGTTGCGCTGCGCCTGCGGAATGCTGCGCACCGCGTAATTCAAGTGCGGGTTCAGATCCAGAATCGTATTTGCGCCGCCCGGCGTAAAGCGCGCAAAGTTCACGCGCAAGAACGTGCTTTGCAAATTTGGCTCCCAGCGGATTTGATTCGTCGCATCCGTGCCGACAACGGTGACTTCGCCCGTAGTCGGGTGAACCGCCAACGCCATCAACGTGTTCATCAAACGATTTTGATACGTGACATTCAACGTGGTCGTGTCAATCACAGCCACATCGCGGTCGGGCAAATCCCAGCCACGCACGCGCCCACCGGTAGCGCCGCCCAACATCGAAAGATCACCAGAGATAAAGCGCGACCAGTCGCCATTGTTGTCGTCCATCCAACGCCCGCTGGCATCCTTGCGCACAATCATGCTGACGGGTGGCGGCGCAGGGTTATTCGGGTTAATCGCCGGGCTATACGTTGTGCCTTTGTTGGGCGGCACGTTCACGCCGCCATACGGCCCTTCGGGGCGGCGCACCAAGTCCGCCTCGAACCCATTGGCCTTGCCGCCGGTTACCGCAGTGGTGCCATTGCCCGATTCAAAAATGGCGACGTAGACTTTCTTACCATCTGCGCTCACGGCCAACGCACGCGGGTCTTCGCCGTCAATCACGATTCGTTGCGGCGCAGTTCTCAGGTTGGCGGGGTCAAACACATTTACGCGGTTGGCCTGCGAGGCCGAGACGAAGGCGCGTTGCGGGGTGCCGCCAAAGATCACATCGGCTGGCTCGTCGTCGGTTTGTAGCGTGGCAACTACTTGGCGCTTGGTTAAGTCAACCACGCTCACGCTGTCCGAGACATGATTGACCACCCAAGCCTCGGTGTTGCTGCGCGCCCGCACCGAGACCGGGTCTAGCCCAACCGGAATGCTGACCGTTTGCGTCAGCGTGCCGTTGCGAATATCAAAGACCAGCAAGCTGTTGTCGGCGGTGTTCACCGCCAGCAAGGTGTTGCCATCCGGCGTAATGTCCAACGGGTACACATGCGGGTTCTCCCAGTTGACGAAGTTCTCGCGCGGGCGCTTCCACGGGTCAACACCGACAGCGTTGATTTGGCTGATGTTGTTAATCACATCCAGCAGCTTGGGGTCTGCCGTGTTGTCGCCCGTGCATTTTTTGATGTGGGCGTGCTGCAACAAAAATGGATCAAGCTCGCACTCGGCCTGGCTATCCGAACCGTTGGCGTTGTTGCCGACGAGGGGTAGATAGATTGGGTGTGGCCCTTGCGCCTGCAAACTGGTTGCAGGCAAGATCAAGACAAAAAAGATCGAGAGTAGTTTGAGCAATCGTGTTGGCTTATGGTTCATCTATATTATTTCCGGCAGTGAAATGTGTTGGACTGCAAACTAGTGCTGCCAGTCATCTTCAAAAATACACATCACAGCATTACTGCCTTATTACTGCCTTCAAATCAGTGCCGCTAAGAAATAGCATTTGCAGAGTTGCTGGCTAAACGCATCGTTAGCTGCTTAATAGCACTGTGTTCGCATCTGGGGATGCGAACTCCTCGGCGGAAATTTTTGTATCGCACCCACACCAAAATCTTCTTCGCAACAACACCTTTACATTCAACTGTTTAACGCTACGCGCCAGCAACATTTATGGGTTTCTTGCGAACATCTTGCTTCAACACACCTGGTGCACAGCCGCGATCCCAACGCGTCCCCGCGCAAGGTCATCCAACTCATCAACTTAACCGCCAATAGACCTCTTGCAAAAGGAGAGACGCGCCGTGGCGCGTCTCTCCGAACTTTTCTTCTGCCCTACATCCGTCGCTCGCCGGATGCAGAGGGCTATTTTGCGGGGCGCTATTCATCGGCGCTAAGCCGGGGCAGCGGGCTGAGCGATTGCCGATAATCTGACGAATCTTCACCCATCACCATAAGCCTTTCAATTTCTATGCGCGAAACATGGATTCGTTTATGTATGAGTTTGACCTGTTTGAGAATGCCCCTACGCACCAGACGATAAATTCCTTTTGCGGGCAAACCAAACAATGTCGTTGCAGCACTCATAGACAACCAATCGTGAGCAGAATGCAGGTCGTGATCAGGGTTATTGTTGGCGCTACTAACTTGTTTTTTTTGATTCTTTTCTTCTCGAATCGTTTTAACAGCCTCTTCCAATCCCTGCCTTACAAATTTGTGCCGCACCTTCAGAATGGTCATTCGATGCAAGCCTATTTTTATCGAGATTTCCGAATCGGTAAGGCGTGATCCCATTGGCCCTTCATCGGCATACAACAAGACATAGGCCCGTTTTGTCTCAGTCACGCTAAAACAATCAGTAGTAATCCGGTGTAGCAAATTTTCTCGTTGCTCTGCGCTAAGAACGACACTATGTATTTTTGGTTTCCTGTACTTCATTTCAATTTACAACACAACACAATTCACGGTTCCCGGTCGGCTTATAAAAAAGCGTGCGGGCAAATGGTTTAAGCCATTTGCCCGCACGCTTCGTTTTATTCATTAGTGCTGTGTCACATTACTGTGTCACAGCACTTCCGTCACACTCTGTCGTTCACTACTTACTTAGTTGCTATTGGTATCGATGAGCCGCTTGATGGGTTCCTGTAAACGATAGGCAAGAAGAACCTTACGCGGTTTCCTTCCAGATAGTTAGGGGTGCCATTGCCATTGGCATCGTCGTTCATCCAGTTGCCATCCCCGTTCACATCTTCTTGAGCAGTGGGAACACCGTCGCCATCATCGTCGGCATCATTGTGGTTTGGCTTGCCGTCACCATCCGTGTCAATGTTGTTTGGCTCCAACCGGTCAGGTATGCCATCGCCGTCTGTGTCCTTAGTCCCTTCGGTGGCATCCAGAATGCCATCCCCATCACTGTCGGTGTCCATGTAGTCCGGCTTGCCGTCGCCGTCCGTGTCTGAGCAGGGAGCCAGACCTGGGCACTCAACTTTGTCGGACAGTCCATCGCCATCGCTATCGCCGCCGTTCGCCAACTTGCTGGCATCGTTCGGGTCTAGATAGGCTGGGATGCCATCGCCGTCGGCATCGTCGTTCATCCAGTTGCCATCGCCGTTCAGGTCTTCCTGTGCGGTGGGTGTGCCGTCGCCGTCATCATCCGGGTCGCTGGGGTTTGGCTTGCCATCGCCATCCGTGTCGGCCTTGTTGTTCTCCAACCGATCTGGAATGCCGTCACCATCTGTGTCCGTCGTGCCCTCGATCCCGTCCAGAATGCCGTCACCGTCGCTGTCTGCATCCATGTAGTCCGGCTTGCCGTCCCCATCGCTGTCGGGGCAGGGAGATGCACCTGGACACTCGGCTTTGTCGGCAATGCCATCGCCATCACTATCGCCACCGTTTGCCAACTTGCTGGCATCGTTCGGGTCAAGATAGGCCGGTATGCCATCGCCATCCACATCATCGTTCGCCCAGTTACCATCCCCGTTCACATCCTCCTGCGCAGTAGGCTTGCCATCCCCGTCGTCATCCGGGTCGTTGTGGTTTGGCTTACCGTCGCCATCCGTGTCGGCCTTGTTGCTCTCCAGCCGATCAGGAATGCCGTCGCCGTCTGTGTCTTTAACGCCTTCGGTCGCATCCGGAATGCCGTCACCATCGCTGTCGGTGTCCATGTAGTCCGGCTTGCCGTCCCCATCTGTATCGGGGCAAGGCACACCGGCAACGCATTCGGCTTTGTCCGCAATGCCATCGCCGTCACTGTCGCCGCCGTTGGGCTGCTTGCTGGTGTCATTCGGGTCCAGGTAAGCGGGGATGCCGTCTCCGTCCGCGTCGTCGTTGGCCCAGTTGCCATCTGCGTTCAGGTCTTCCTGTGCGGTGGGAATTGCATCGCCATCGTCATCCGAATCGTTGAAGTTTGGCTTACCGTCGCCATCCGTGTCGGCCTTATTACTCTCCAGCCGGTCAGGAATGCCATCGCCATCCGTGTCTTTGACACCTTCAGTCGCATCCAGAATGCCGTCACCATCGCTGTCGGTGTCCATGTAGTCCGGCTTGCCGTCGCCATCCGTATCGGCGCAAGGCTTGCCGCTTGGGCACTCGGCTTTGTCCGTAATGCCATCGCCATCGCTATCGCCACCGTTGGGTAGCTTATTCGCATCGTTCGGGTCAAGATAAGCCGGAATGCCATCGCCATCCGCGTCATCGTTGGCCCAATTGCCATCGCCGTTCAAGTCTTCGGCGCTGGTGGGGATGCCGTCGCCGTCATCATCCGGGTCATTAAAGTTTGGTTTGCCATCGCCATCCGTGTCGGCCTTGTTGCTCTCCAGCCGGTCAGGAATGCCATCGCCATCCGTGTCCTTGTTGCCTTCGGTCGCATCCAGAATGCCATCGCCATCGCTGTCGGTGTCCATGTAGTCGGGCTTACCGTCGCCATCCGTATCAGCGCACGGCGCACCCGTTGGGCATTCGGCTTTGTCGGTAATGCCGTCGCCATCGCTGTCGCCACCATTCGCCAACTTGCTGGCATCGTTCGGGTCTAAGTAGGCCGGAATGCC
>JAYTNY010000578.1:0-5684 GCA_043748055.1 Roseobacter sp. | reverse complement strand
CTTCGCTTGCCAAGCTCAGCATGGTTCGCATTCTTCGACTGCGCTCAGAATGCTCTGCGGCGGAATACAATCCCCGACCCCTGAAGGGGAGTCGTTGAGTTTTGCAGCAGGTTCGTCCAAAATCTGCGGCAGATGAAGCTGAAAGTTGTAGAGTAACTCAACGACTCCCCTTCAGGGGTCGGGGGTTCCGAAGCCAAACACCGCACCGAACCAAACTCGGCAACCCAACCAACCGCACGGGTACCATCGCCCCCATGCAAACTCACGCCCTGCGCCTCCACCCCGGCCAAGACCTCAAACAGTCCCTCGTCGCCTTTGCCCACGAAAGTAATCTCAAGGCAGGCTTCATCCTCACCTGCGTCGGTAGCCTGCGCGTAGCCGCTTTGCGCCTAGCCAACAAAGACGACACAGTGATCTTCGAGGACAAGTTCGAGATTCTCTCGCTGGTCGGCACACTCTCGGTGGATGGCCCGCACCTGCATGTGGCCTTGTCTGACGGCACTGGCCGCACAATTGGCGGCCACCTGCAAGACGGCAGCTTGGTCTACACCACCGCCGAAATCGTGATCGGGGAGTTGGATGAGCTGATCTTTACCCGCCCGATAGACCCGGAAACCACCTACGACGAGTTGGTGATTACGGCAAAGCAAGCGAGGCCGCTGTGATATAGTTCCGGCCCGAAAAAAAGTGATGCGCTGCAAGGCTGTAATACAGTAATGCAACCCATCTTTCCGCTCTTGATTCTTAAGGCCTGACGGGCTGCGAAGCCGGTCAGGCCTTTTCAAGCCTGAATAACAAAGGCCGGGTTGAGGGCAGTGCTGCAACGGGCAGCGTATTCCGAGGAAAGGAGAAACAAAAGAACATGGTACGAGATTACGAACTGACGTTTATCGGCAAGCCCGATTTGGATGCGACCAACATGGCCGCATTGGTTGAAAAGGTGAAGGGTTACATTGCCGCCGATGGTGGCAACGTCGTCAAACTGGATCAATGGGGCATGCGCCGCCTGATGTACCCTATCAACAAATACAAAGAAGGCCAGTATGTCTTCGCGGCGGTGCAGCTTGAACCCACAGCCACCGCCAAAGTCGAGAATCGCCTCAAGCTGAACGAAGAAGTCATCCGCTATTTGCTGGTGCGCGCCGAAGATCACAGCAAGCCAGCGGCCAAACCCGCCGCCGTTGCCGCAGCTGCACCCGTAGCCGAAGCACCCGCAGTGGTTGAACCCGCCCCCGAGGCCCTAGTGGCCGTTGCAGCAACAGAATAAGTTGACACGAGCGTCATTTAGTTGGAACTGAGGTTGCGGGCGAGGAGATTTGCATCATGCGTGGATTGAACAAGGTCATGATCATCGGCCAGTTGTGCCGCGATCCTGAGATGCGCTACACGCCCAGCGGCAAAGCCGTTACCTCCTTTGCAGTGGAGACGCGGCGCGATTGGACTGGCCCGGACGGCGAACACCATGAGGAAACCGAGTGGTTCAACGTGGTCACCTGGGGCAGCTTGGCCGAAATTTGCAAACAGCATTTGGTGCGCAGCCAACAGGTCTACATCGAAGGCCGCTTGCAAACACGGGGCTGGGAAGACAGCGAACACAAGCGCCACTACCGCACCGAGATTGTGGCAAACGAGATGGTAATGTTGGGTGAGCGTCGTTTGCATCATGAGCCCCATGCCCATATTGCGGGTGATTCAGGGAATAGCGACAACGACAACCCCTCATACTAGTACATGGCAAACAAACCCGAAGAGACCGAGGGCAATAAGCCCGAACATAAGCCGGAGCGCATTATTAATCCCACGCGCGTGCAACTTTCGCGCTACGAGCGTGAGGCCCGCACGCGGCGCATCGTCGTCATCGGTGCGGCCATTGTGGCGGCGCTTACGTTGGCGCTCATCATCGCTGCGGTGGTGCAGTTGCGCGTGGTGGAGCCGAACCGCACTGTCGCCAGCGTCGGCGGCGAAACTATCGCCCTCAACGATGTGCAAAAGCGCATGAAGTTTGAGCAGACCCAGGTGCAGCAACGCTACAGCCAATTGGCTCAACAGGTATCCACGTTGCAACAGCAGGGTGGCGACCCCAGCCAAAACTTCTTGTTGCAGTTCTACCAACAGCAGTTGCAACAACTTGGCCAGCAGGCCAGCGCCGAGGGCATTGCCCAACAGGCACTGACCTCGATGATTAACGACAAGCTGGTGCGGCAAGAAGCCGTTAAACGCGGCATTACAGTCAGCGCAGACGAAGTGCAAGAGTCAGTCGAGAAGAACTACGGCTTCTATCGCGTCACGCTTACGCCCTTCCCCACCGATACGCCACTGCCCACACCGACGGCCACGTTGGAGCCAACCGCAACCAGCACGCACACGCCAACACCATTGCCAACGGCCACCAGCACCAACACCCCTGCGCCTACCGCAACCCAAACCAACACGCCTTCGCCCACACTTGCCCCATCGGCAACGGTTTCGGGTTCGGTGGTGTTGAGTGGCACTGCAGCAGCGACAGCAACAACCGCACCGGCCACTGCTACAGCGACCCCAACTGCTACCAACACACCCACGAAGACCCCTAGCACCACGCCCACTGTGGCAGCTACAGCAACAACAACGCCCACCATGCCCGTAACGCCCACCCAAGCGCTGCCCACTGTTGTAGAGCCATCCAGCACCCCGCGCTTGCAGCCCACGACAATCGCAAAAGGTGATTTTGATTTCCAGTTCAGCCGCGCCATCGAGGGCCTTGCGCCCACGGGCTTAGTTGAGGCCGACTTCCGCAATTTGGTCGAGGGTAGCTTGTATCAAGAGAAGCTGCGCGAGGCCTTTTCCAAAGAAGTGAAGACCGACGCGCCGCACTACCAGTTCGATTACATTCGCTACACCCTGATGGACGAAGCAAAGAAGGGCGAAGCTGAGTTTGCGAGCGGCGCAATTAAGTTTGACGCGTTGATCTCGAAGACCAACGCCATTACGCAGCCTGCGCCCATTGGCTTTGGCGGCAACGTAAGCGAATGGACCAGCGCCAGCAACGTGGAAATCCAATACGGCAAAGAAGTATTGGCCGCCCTCGAAAGCGGCACGCTGAGCAAGCCCACCAGCCTCATCAGCACCACCAACGGCATTTACCTGTTGGTGCCGCTGGCCCGCGAAACGCGTGCGCTGAGCGAGAGCGAGCTGAGCCAAGCCAAGCAAAAGGCTTACACCGATTGGCTAACCAAAGTGCAGGAAGACGCCAACATCGTGAAGCGCGAGATTGATCCGACCACGATCATCCCGCAGACCGTGCGCGACGAAGCGACACGATTTGCGTCGTTAACCGGCCAGCAATAACCTGCAACTTCCCGAAGGTTCTGGAACCTTCGGGAAGTTGCAGGCTCTACAGAATAAAACAGGGGCGGCTCAGCAATGGGCCGCCCTTGTTCGTTTTCGGTGCAACATGATGAGGTTTTTTGAGAAACTCCGCTCACGCGTTCGGATTCCAGGCTTTAGCCGGTTACGAACTCAACTGCAAATTGAGATTTTCGTGCAAGTCACTAACCGGCTAAAGCCTGGAATCCTCTTTCGTGGAGCGCTGGCGCTTATCCTCTTTCTGCCTTTTTTATTGATGGCGTACACGCCTGCCGCCGCGCACCCGGCAGATGAGGGCCGACAGGAGGCCGTGTTCGCAATTCAAGAGGGCAAGCTGCACTGGCGCCACGACATCTGGCTGGGGCCGTTGTTGGGCCTGCAAGTGTGGGCCAGAGAGATAGACCTCGACGCCGACCAGAAAGCCACGCCCGAAGAGCAAGCGGCGCTGGCGCGCAAATTAACAGGGCTGTTTGCGCTAGAGATTGACGGCAAACCCGTGCCGATCACACTTATCTCAACGCAGGTTGCGCCCTACCCCAAATTTGTGGCCCAGCCCGTCGCCCCACAAATCTCGTTCGAGTTCACCGCACCCATAGCGGCGGGTGAACATGCGCTGCGCTATACCAGCAGCTTCGACACGGCGCGGCTCAAGTTGGCCGGGCGCTTCCCCTCGGGCGGCGGCGTGTTGGTGCAAAATGTAAAGGCCAGCCGCGGGGCCTACACAGCCGATGTGACCATCAAACCTGTGGCGCTCGCTGCCCCATCCACAGAAACGGCACAAACCCCAACCCCAACTCAAACGCCCGACTCCAACTCAAGCGCCCTCTCCCCTGCCATCAGCCAACTCTTGGAAGGCAGCACGCTTACGTTGCCGGTGTTGCTGCTGGGGCTAATCGTCTCGTTTGGGGTGGGCGCGGCGCATGCGCTTACGCCGGGGCACGGCAAAGGCATCATCGCCGCTTTTATGATCGGCGACCGCATGAGCAGCCTGCGCAGCGGCGTGTTGCACGCCCTTATTTTGGCGATGACGATGACCGTGACGCACACTGCATCCGTCATCGCCATCGGCCTGGTTGCGGTGGCATTGGCACGCGTCATCTTGCCGCAGGTGCTGGTGCCGTGGCTCACGCTGGTTTCTGGGTTGATGATTGTGATCGTTGGCACAATCCTGCTGTGGAACCGCACGCGCGCGGGAGACAAACCAGGTTTTTTGAAAAAACCTGGTTTGTCTCCCGCAGGTACTCACAACCCCGCTCTACCCCACACCCACCAACGCCTTAAGCTGGCCGATGCCCGCACCATGAGCCTGCGTTCGCTCATCCTCCTCGGCATTAGCGGCGGGCTGTTGCCCTGCGCCGATGCACTGGCGATTCTGCTGCTCGCCATTTCGGTGAACCGCGCCGCGCTAGGTCTGGTGCTGCTGGTTTCGTTCAGCCTCGGCATCGCGGTCACGCTCACGGCGCTGGGCATCATCGCCGCCAGCGGGCAGCGCGCACTGCGGCGCTACAATCGTTTGGAGCCAATCCTGGCACGCTTGCCGCTGGTCTCGGCGGTTGTGGTGCTTGTCCTCGGTGTTGTGTTGATGGGGCAAGCCATCACGTCTTTACTGGCATGAATCGAAATAAATTATCGGGCGCGTTGCTCGCCGCACTCGCCATCATTTTGGGCACGCTGCTTTTAGACAGCGTGCTGCCCGTGTTAGGCCTTGCGCCAAGAATTGCGCTGCCCGATGTGGCCCAAAACTTCATCACCGTCTTCCTCGGCATCTTTATCGAGGCTGCGCCCTTCTTGTTGCTCGGCTCCATCGCAGCGGGCCTGATTGATGTCTTTGTAACTGCCGATGACATTGCCCGCCTGTTCCCGCGCAACAAGGTAGGCGCTACGCTGGTCGGCACATTTCTGGGCATCCTGTTCCCGGTGTGCGAGTGCGGCGTGGTGCCCGTCGTGCGTCGCCTCTACCAAAAAGGCCTGCCCATCTCATCGGGCATCGCCTTTCTGCTGGCCGCGCCAGTCATCAACCCAGTCGTCATCGCCAGCACCTATGCCGCGTTTGGCCTCAGCACTATTTTCTGGGCGCGTATTGGGTTTACGCTGCTAGTGGCGTTTGGCACCGGCTTGGTGTTCAGCACCCAGCCCAGCTTTGTGCGGGTCATGCTGCCACGTTCGCTTGCGCCAATGATGGGCGGGGCGAATGACGAGGGACGAGCGACGAACACCAAGGCGCTCGACATTCGACATTCGTCATTCGTCACTTCTCTTCAGCGTGCTTTCGGCATCGCCGCCGATGATTTCTTCGACATGGGCCGCTATCTCGTCATCGGCGGGTTAATTGCCACGGC
>JAYTNY010000577.1:0-6145 GCA_043748055.1 Roseobacter sp. | reverse complement strand
ATCTCCGCTTGGGCACAGCGGAAGTTGAATCGGCGTTGGTCTCGCACCCAGCGGTGGCCGAGGCGGCCGCCATTGGCCTGCCCCACGAGCTGCGTGGCAACACCATCTACACCTATGTCATCTTGCGCTCCGGCTTCGACCCCAGCGATGCATTGGCCGAAGAACTGCGCCAACACGTGGGCAAAGAGATGGGGCCGATTGCCAAGCCCGAGAGAGTGGAGTTTGTGCCCAAGCTGCCTAAGACCCGCAGCGGCAAAATTATGCGGCGCGTGTTGAAGGCGCGCGCGCAGGGGTTGCCGGAAGGGGATTTGACGACGCTAGAAGAGTAACCCGTTGATGTTATTGCCATGAAGATTGGGAGAAGGCATCTCACCTTACGATGGACTCGCTTTTGGCAGAATAGCCATTGGCGCGCAGACGTGGCTCTTGCGCTGATTGTTGGCGTTACAGCGATAGTTGGCACGTACTTCGTTGGGCAGAGGCAAACTGACCGTCGAGCGCTTGACGCACTCGCTCTCGTATTGCTTGCGGCAGGTGCGACAGCACTTGTTTTCCGCCGCCAGTATCCAGGTGGGGTGCTCATCTTCGCCCTGGGAATTACCCTTGCCTACTTGCTCCTGAACTACCCGAAAGGGCCATACTTTCTGACTCTCATCATTGCATTCTTTACAGCGGCGATGCAGGGTCGCAGGCTTATCGCTTGGGCTGTTCTCGCTGCGGAATTTGTGTTGTTTCCCTGGCTGCCGTACTTGCTTGGCAACGAACCGGCACCGACGGTCACTGGGATTTTTGGGCTGGCCGGATGGCTGCTCGTGCTTGCCGCCGTCGCCGAGATCGCCCACATCCGCCAGCAACGTGTGATGCGTGCCCGTGAAGAAGAGACGCGCCGCCGCGCCAGTGAGGAACGGCTGCGAATCGCGCGTGAGTTGCACGATGTGCTAGGCCACAACATTTCGCTGATCAGTGTGCAGGCTGGCGTTGCCCTCCACCTGATGGACCAGCGGCCAGAACAAGCGCGGGTTGCGCTCTCGGTGATCCGAGATGCCAGCAAGGAAACGCTGCGTGAGCTGCGGTCGGTGCTGGATGTGCTTCGCCAGGTCAATGAAGAACCCCCGCGCTCCCCATCCCCGGGTCTCGCCAGCCTCAGCGATCTTGTCTCACGCGCTTCGGAGGCGGGCTTGCAGGTGCACTCCGAGGTTTCGGGCGATCTTAAAGGGTTGCCAGCCAGCGTTGATTTGGCAGCTTTTCGAATCGTTCAGGAAGCATTGACCAACGTCATGCGCCACTCAGATCAGGCCTCGTCGAGCGTGCATGTGGTTTGTAACGAACAAGAACTCATGCTGCGGATTGACAACGAGGTCGGCGTCGGCAGTCAAGCATCCCACGACGGAATTGGGCACGGAATGGTACTTGGCCAGGGAATTCTGGGTATGAAGGAGCGGGCGACTGCCCTGGGCGGTGTGGTCGAAGCCGGTCCCCGTCCCGACGGCGGGTTTCGGGTACTCGCGCGGCTGCCGCTGCATGGCAGCCCTTTGATGATGCTAGGGGCAGGGGAATGATCCGAGTCCTGCTCGCTGACGATCAGGCGCTTGTGCGTGCCGGGTTCAGGGCGCTGCTCGATGCCCAGGACGATATGAAGGTGATAGGCGAGGCTGTGGATGGGGACGATGCGGTGAGGCGTGTCACAAGCCTCATCCCGGATGTGGTGCTCATGGACATCCGCATGCCCCGCTGCGATGGTCTGGAGGCTACGCGGAGAATTGTTGCAGACGAGCGGCTTGCCCAGGTAAAGATCATTATCCTCACCACCTTCGATTTAGACGAGTACATTTTCGAGGCGCTTCGGGCGGGTGCAAGTGGTTTCTTGGTCAAGGATATCGAGCCGATTGACCTTATCCGAGGGATTCAAGCCGTCGCACGCGGGGATGGGCTGTTATCTCCTGGGGTTACCCGGCGGCTGATCGCTGAGTTCGCAACGTTGGCGAGCAGAACTGAGCCAGTCCCCGGCTTGGAGGCGCTGACCGCGCGAGAGCGTGAAGTGATGGCGTTGGTGGCTGGCGGTCTGTCCAACGATGAAATCGCCGAACAGCTCGTCATCAGTCCCGCGACAGCCAAGACGCACGTGAGCCGTGCGATGGTAAAACTCGGTGCCCATGACCGCGCCCAGCTCGTCGTATTCGCTTACGAGTCTGGCCTCGTCCGACCCCGCTAGCGCCACCAAGCCTCTACTCCCTAGGCAGTAGCTTATTCCCCACAAATACGCCTCCGGGCGTACCCCAAAAGCCCCTTCTGGGATGACGACATCTCCGCGTCTTCCTGCCATTATTTGCTCAGACATTTCACATTCTAATGAAAGGAACAAAACCTATGAAACGAACTTTCGCTCTTATCCTCGCGGCCCTGGCTGCAGCCGCGCTGCTCGGGGGGCTTGTGTATGCCGTGCTGGTGGTCGCGCACGTTTCCGAGCCAGCCGCCACCACTGTTTACGGCCCGACCCTCCAGCGACTCTGGGCCACCACGGTCGCTTTATTGGCGCTGGTCGGCGTGGTCATCGGTGGGCTGGCTCTGGCCCGCCCCGCCAGTCGTTTCGGTACCGCCTCTGGGCGACTCGGAGCCGTCGTGGCCCTGGTGGCGGGGCTAATCGCCGTGGTCAACGGCGGGCTGGTTTTGGCCACCGCCAACGGTGGTCCCGGCACCGGCAATGGTGTAGTTGGCGCCGCCGGGGCCTTGGTGCTGGGGCTGATCGCCTTGGCCGAGGGAGGATTGGTCTTGGCCCGATCTCGCCGCGTCGGCTGACGGTGAAAAAATAGATAACTTTCGTCTATTGACTTTTAACACGCGTTTCCGTAGCATCTTGCCCGCTCTAACAACCGAGCAAATCTTTGAAAGGAGTAAACACCATGCTGAAGCAACCTACACTCGCAATAACCCAAACTGAAAGCGCATCCCCTCGCATCCGATTCAATCGTGTGTGTGGTTATGAGTTACTCGTTGCACGCGCAGGTGAAAACTTCGTCTAGTTTTTTGAACTGGATTTGGTTTTGTTTACAACCCCGCTTTTGCAAGGTGCAAAGGCGGGGTTTTTATTTGTCATGAATATCGAAAATTTAACGCGTGCGTTTGAACGCATGGGCGCGCGCTTGATTGTCACGGATCGGATGGCCGTCTCGACAGCCATCAACCCCAACAACACCCATGTGCTGTTTACGCTGGATGTGGCCCAAGACAGCCGAGGCGAGACGTTTGTGCTACGCGTGCCGTGCCCCAGTTGCGTGGATTTTGGCATCATCGAAGTGCAGCCGCGCGAGCGCTATTTGCTGCTGCAAGCGTGGGAGATGAAAGACGATGTCGCTATTGCTGCTGACAAAGTGTGGTGCGGCCACAATGACCAACGCTGGTTGGTGGCTGCGGCTTAGGATGACTGGAAAGAACATCATGGACACGAACGAAACAAAAATTAATGGCGACCAGCTTATTGGCATGGGCTGGGAGGCGGGCAAGCCGTTGGGCCTGGCCTTGCGTGCGGCGGCGCGGTTGCAGGGGGATGGGGCTTCTGTGGGAGCCATTCTGCAAACGCTGGATGCGGTGCGCAAACACCCGATGGCTTACCTGAGCGACGATGTGCTGAGCGAGTTAGCAAACGCGTTTCACCTCACCCAAACCCGTGTAGTCAAGAGCATGGGCGCGGAATTGCGTGCGCAGCCATTGCCTTACCCGGTGTGGGGCAGCGCTGGCATTGATGAAGCCAGCCGCCGCCAAATGGACAACGCCATGCGCTTGCCTGTGAGCGTGGCGGGCGCACTGATGCCCGACGCGCACGTGGGTTATGGCCTGCCGATTGGCGGCGTGCTGGCCACCGAGGGCGCGGTCATTCCGTACGCGGTGGGCGTGGACATCGCTTGCCGAATGCGCTTAACCGTGTTCGAGGCTTCGCCGATTGTGTTGGGGCAGCAGAAGGACAAGTTCGAGAAGATGCTGCGCAACAACACGCGCTTTGGCGCGGGCGTGGAATGGAAGCCCAACATGGACGACGTGGTGATGGACGACGCAGACTGGGACACGCTGGGCCTCATCAAAAAGTTGAAGGACAAGGCGTGGCGGCAGTTGGGCACATCTGGCAGCGGCAACCACTTTGTGGAGTTTGGTGAGTTGGAGGTGATTGAAGATGATGCGACCTTTGGCCTGAAGCAAGGCAAGTATCTTTCGTTGCTCTCGCACTCCGGCAGCCGCGGTTTTGGTGCGCAGATTGCCGGGCACTACAGCACCATCGCCAAAAACATGCACCCAGAGTTGGCGAACGCGGGTGGCGACTTGGCGCATCTGGGTTGGCTACCGATGGATTCTGCGCCGGGCCAAGAGTATTGGCTGGCGATGAACTTGGCGGGCAAGTATGCCCAGGCCAATCACCGCGTCATTCACAAGTTAATTGTGAAGGCCAGCGGGTTTGATGTGGCAGCGACGATTGAGAACCATCACAACTTTGCGTGGAAGGAAGTTTTAGAGGACGGGCGCGAGGTGTTTGTGCATCGCAAGGGGGCAACGCCAGCGGGCGCGGGTGTGCTGGGCGTTATTCCCGGCAGCATGGGCGACCCAGGCTATGTGGTGCGCGGGCGGGGGGTGGCGGCATCGCTTAACTCGGCCTCGCACGGTGCAGGCCGTTTGATGAGCCGAACGAAGGCGAATCAAACGATTACCAAGACTATGCGCGATGCGTACTTGCGCGAGAAGGGCGTGACCTTGTTGGGCGGCGGGCTGGACGAAGCGCCGCAGGCCTACAAGAACATCAACGAGGTGATTGCCGCGCAGAGCGAATTGGTGAACATTATTGCGCGCTTTAAGCCGCGTGTGGTGATGATGACCAACGACCCGCGCGACGTGTGAACCGCATTAGACTGGCCTGCATGCAAACCAATACCACCAAAGCCAAACTGCGTGCGGGCCAAACGGTCTTCGGCTGCTTTGTGCGCTACCCGGATGCCACGCTCATCGAAGTGATGGGCTACCACGATTGGGATTTTCTTGTGTTCGATGGCGAGCATGGCACCGTGGAGCCGCGTGATGCCGAGCACATGACCCGCGCTGCCGAGTTGCGCGGCGTCACCCCAATCGTGCGGGTGACGACGAACTTGCAGCCGACGATTCTGCGCTACATGGACACGGGCGCGCACGGCCTGATTGTGCCGTGGGTGAACACCGCTGCGCAGGCTGAATCGGCGGTGCGCTCGGTCAAATATCACCCGCGCGGCATTCGCGGCGTGGCAGGTGTGCGCGCCTCGGACTATGCGCAAGCGGGCACGCTGACCGACTATGTGCAGAAAGCCAATGCCGAAACATTGGTGGTGCTGCAGGTTGAGACGTTGGAAGCCGTTGAAAACCTGCCCGCAATCTTGGCAGTGCCAGATGTGGACGTGATCTTCATCGGCCCCAACGATCTGGCGCATTCCATGGGCCTGCCTGGCCAAATCCAACACCCCGATGTGCAGGCGATGATGCAGCGCATTGCCGACCAAGTAACGCGCAGCGACAAGGCACTGGGCCTGATGATTCAGAATGCCGAAGGCGCAAAGTTGTGGCAAGAGCGTGGCGCACGCTTCATCAGCATTAACTTTGAGACGATTTTGCGACCCGCGACGTTGGCGTATTTGCAAGCGGTGCGGGAGACTTGATCTTTCGGTAGCCGCAGGCTTCAGCCTGCGCCTCGAAGTATGAGAAGCCACGGCAAAGGCCTCGGCTTCAATTGGCATTACTCCTATTTCAAACGCAGTCTAAAGCCTGCGGCTACCCTGCCCCCCATTAGTACGAGTGCAGGCCGACGCGGTTGCCTTCGCTATCTACAATAATGGCGATGCTGCCGAAGCCAGTGGGCGTTGTAGGCAACAAGAGCTTGCCGCCAGCGGCTTCAACGCGGCCAACCACTTCTGATAGCTTGCCGTTGCAGTTCAGATACGGCGTGGTGCCGCCCATGCTGGGCTTCACGCGCTCGTCATAGATCACCGCGCCGCCAATGGCATAGCTGTCATCACCAGCCTCGTAGGGAAACACCCCGTTGGGGATGCCGCCAGACACTTCCTGGTGCAAAGGCTTGCCCAGAATATCGCCGTAAAACTGCACGGCGCGGTCAAAATTGACCGATGGAATCTCGAAC
>JAYTNY010000576.1:0-4859 GCA_043748055.1 Roseobacter sp. | reverse complement strand
CAACCGCCCCAGTTCCCAAACACCAACGATAGCTATCGTCCCAACGCAGGCAGCTTCGGCGCGTTTACGGGCAAACCCAGCAATGGCGTTTGGACGTTGTTGGTCAGCGACAATCACTTAAGCGACCCGAACGATTCCGACAACCCCGACACCACCGGCAACCTGACCGGCTGGGGTCTGGAGATTTGCATCGCCAACGGCCAACTCGCCACGCCTGCACCCACACCTACCGCGACGGCCACGCCCGTACCCCAACCCACGAACGGCACACCCGTTGTCACTGCCGTGCTGACGGCGACCGCGACACCCACGCCGGTGCCAACCACTTGCACGCTGACCACCGATAGCTATGAGCCGGACAACACCACGCTGACGGCCTCGGCGTTTAACTTGGCGAACCGCAGCAGCGGCGTGCGCACCTTTAACAGCGCCACCGATGCCGACTGGATGACATTCAGCGCGTCGGCGAATCGGCAATACCAATTCAAGGCCAACGTCATCGGCGGGGATGTGCGCGTGTCGTTGGCGATCTATTCGAGCGACGGCAACACGTTTATTGTGGCAGGCGACAACGCCGTGATGTTGCCCGCCGGTGCGGGTGGTTCGTTCTTGCTGCGTGCCAAATCGGGGGCGGGCATTGACCCACCCTGCGGCAACAACTACAGCATTGGCCTGAACGTGATTGACCCGAACGTCACACCGGTGCCCACCCCGGTTGGCACGCCGGTGCCTGCCGGTCACACTGCGCCGCTCATCAGCGCGGCTGTGATTACGCCGGTGAATGGCACGGTGTTCTCGCAGACCCAACCGATCAACCTCAGCATCGGCTTGAACACCAAGAACACGGTCTCGGCTGCCGCCGCGTTTGCGAATGGCGTGTTGATCGGCAGCTTCCCGCCGGCGCCCGGTTCACCCATCACCCAAAGCGATGTGATTTGGCAACTGGTTTGGACACCGACGCAAGCCGGAATCTACAGCTTGACGGTGGTGATGACCGACAGCACCAACGCAACGGCCACCAGCCCGGTGAACGTGGTGTTTGTGGATCTGGCGAATCCCAGCATCAGCATCATCAGCGAGACGATTACGACGACGAAGCTGAGCAACGGCGCATACACGCTGCGCGGCAGCACCAGCGACGATAGCCGCGTGGCATTGGTAGAAGTGAGCTTGAACGGCGGCGCATGGCAGCCTGCTGTGTTGAGTGGCAACGCCTGGACATTTGACTTCTCGCCGCAGACATTGGCGAACCCGAACGGTAGCAACCTAAGCGTGAACGCGCGCGTGACCGACAAGGCAGGCCGCACAAACACCGCGACCGCCAGCATGTTGGTGGATGTGGTGCCGCCGGATGCGTTTAACACTGTGACGGGCTTGAGCAGCGGCGAAATTATTTCGCCAAGCAGGGTCATTACCGATGTGAATGCGCGGCTGAGTTGGCCCGCCATCCCTGGTGCCAGCAGCGTTTACGCGGGCTGGACGACCTCGCCCACGCCGACGTTAAGCGCGTTGAGTGCGTTTGGCCCAGGCGCAGGTTCGCGCGACCAAGTGCTGACGCAAGGCACGTTGTGGTACGCGCATGTGGTCGCGGTGGATGTCAATGGCAACCAGCGAGCCGTGACGCGCGGGCCGTTCTACTTTGATACGGCTGTCACGCCGGACTTGATCGCTGATCTTAACTTTGCAGATTGGACGGCGAGCGGCGGCAAGCAAGTGGCGCAGGGCTCAACCGCCAACAACGGCGTGCAAAGTTTGTTTGTGGGATGGGATGCAACCCAGTTGCGGCTGCGTTGGGATGGCGCGAACATTAGCAACGACGGCGACCTGTACTTCTACCTGGGCACGGGCAGCACCGGCAGCACGACGCTGTTTAACCCCAACGGCGCAAGCCAAAGTGGCGTGTTGCCCTTCGCCGCAAACTATGTGGTGCGGCTGGCGGGCGGCATCACCCCAACGCTGTATGCCTTTAATGGCACGGCCTGGGTGGCACAAATGCAAGTGAGCGCATTGAGCAGCGGCAGCACGAGTGATGTGTTGTTGGCCTTTGCCGATCTGGGCATTGCTAACCCAGCAGGCGCAACGCTGAAGCTGCTGGGCGTGGCGACGGAGAAAGACAACTTGACTATGTGGGCGACCGCGCCCGACAAGAACCTGGGGCGGACATGGAATCAGTTTGTGAGTTTGGCCTCGCTGGGTGCGGGCGTGGTGCCTGCGGCTGGCGTGTGGGCGGATGCGCAACTCGAAGTCGTGATCGCGGCCAACCCGCCGCCCGCGCAGCTTGTGGGCGTGGGCGATGTGGTGAGCGTGACGCTGAGCGCCAAGAACATCGGCACGGCCTTGCTGCCGAGCCTGACGATGAGCGGCGCGACAGCGGGCGGCATTGTGTTGAACAATGCCGCGCAAAGCGCGACGAACATCGCGGTCTCTGGCACGGCGGTGTTGACGCTGACCGGCATCGTGAATGCCAACGGTGCAATCGCCTTGACATTAGCGGACAGCTATAACCGCCCGTATCAACTCGAGACGCTGGCGTATCGCGTAGACATCACCGCGCCGGTGAACGTGGGCATAGCGATTAGCTACGCCATCATCGGGCGCAACGTGGTGTTCGTCTCGGCGCAAGATGATTCAGAAATCAGCCGAGTTGATTTGGAGATCAATGGCGTGATCGGTTCAGCCAGCGTGGGTTTACTCAGCGCAGGCGCAGGCAGCACTTGCACAGCGGTGGGTACGGGCTACCAATGCGCCTGGGATGTGGGCAACGTGGCCGAGGGCACGCTCTTTACGTTGCGCGCCATCGCCACCGACAACCACGGCAACGCCGCATGGAGCAGCCCAATTTCGGTGCGGGTGGATGCAACACCGCCGCGAGTCACGCTCTCTGCCGCAAGTTTGGCCGCGCTGAGCGATGGCCGACTGAGCAACAAAGAACGCGCGCTAAGCGGCACATTGACCGACACCGTGGCCGCAGGCAGCACCAAGCTGTGCAGCGACGATGTCAACTCAACCTGCGCCTCGCAAGATGCGCTGCCCAACAACACATGGAGTTTGACCGCGCCCGACCTGGGCGATGGCGTGACTACGACCCTGTCGTTCATCGGCTATGACCTGGCGGGCAACAGCAGCCAAGTGATTAGCGTTACTGTGTTGGTGGATTCGGTTGGGCCGCAGTTCGGCGCGACGACGTTCAACCCAGCGGTCACCACATCGAGCAGCGCAATGGTGCTGGGCAATGGCACGGTGACGGATGGCGGCGGCGTGGCGGGCGTGCAACTGTTTGTGGTCAGGCCCAATGGCAGCAGCACTAGCGTTGCGGCGACGTTGAACGGCACGGCGTGGGCGGGGTCGTTTGTCTTCGATCAGAACGGGGTCTACCAAGTGATTGCAGTGGCGACCGACTTGGCGGGCAACAAGACCACCCAGGTGTTGGGTGAGATCACCGCAACGGGTGGATTGGTGACACCGATACCGACGACGACACCGCCGCCGGTGACGGCAACGCCGACGGTCACACCTAGACCCACGGCAACACAGGAGGTTCCTAGTCCTAGCCCAACGGTTTTACCTTCCGCTAGTGCAACGGCCGAACCAGCCCAGACGATGACACCATCGCCGACTCAAACCAAGACACCAGCTGCGACAGTAATGAAGACGATGACACCATCACCGACTCAGACCAAGACACCAGCTGCGACAGTAACGAAGACGATGACACCATCACCGACTCAAACCAAGACACCAGCTGCGACAGTGACGAAGACGATGACACCATCACCGACTCAGACCAAGACACCATTTGCGACGAAGACGGCGACACCGACCGCTACGCCGTTGGTACAGGTTTGCGTGGGCAATCTATTGCAGAACTGGAGCTTTGAGTTGCCTCTGGTCGCGGGCCAACACATTCAGTTCTGGGTGGAGCAACCCAAAATGGGGAGTGTGAGGCAAGGCACAGGTTATGCTGCTGATGGCGTGAATAGCGCCTTCATTGGGTCGAACAAACGGCTCTATCAAGATGTAACAGCTGCGGCCAAACAGGTGATGAGTTTGACATTCTGGGCAGGGACCCAGAATCGCAGCCAGAGCGAGACAGTACAGTTGCAGTTCTTGAATGCGGCAGGTAACGCCATCGCTCAGCAGAGTGCAGCCATCAATCACAATGTAAACAATGACACATCGCCACCCCGTTTGAAGCAATACACGCTCACTGCAAAGGCTCCAACAGGCACAGTGAAGGTGCGGGTGTTGGGTCGCAACGATGGCAACGCCATCTTTTGGTTAGATGCAGTTTGCCTGAAGGGGCATGGAGTCGGATCTGGGAAAAAACGCTAAACAGCGAATTACGAACACCTTAAAAAATGGCTTTTTCGGCCAAAATTATTGAGATCGTGCTGTGATTTACATACTGGCCAAATAAGTGTTGAGACATGCTATTTTCAAACCTTCCTAAGCGCAAGAGATTGAGCGCCTGCTGGGGGAGATGCGGGCGGGGTTGCCAGCGCAAAACACCTCGAGCGTGAAACCGCTGCATGCGGTCATTGCAGCGATGGTGGCACGGGAGATGGAGGCAGCGGTGATTCACCAGCGGGTGACCCAACCGCCGCACAACTTTACGGGCAGCTATCACGCGATCTACCGATATATCCGACAGCACTTCAAGCCGAAACAAGATGCGTGCATACGGATTGAGACCCAACCGGGCAAAGAAGGGCAAGTAGATTTCGGATACGCCGGGTTGATGTGGGACCCTGTGACACAGCGGCTGCGCAAAACGTGGGTGTTTGTGATGACACTGTCATGGTCGCGGCATCAGTTTGTGGTGCATGTGTTCGATCAACGCATTGAGACCTGGCTGATGT
>JAYTNY010000575.1:0-4044 GCA_043748055.1 Roseobacter sp. | reverse complement strand
GCGTCTCTACAACGCATGCTGGAACAGCGCTGGTTCTGGTGGCTGATGCCATTGATGACTATTGCAATCTCGCTCATCTGGCTGCCGCAAGGCTCGCCCGCCCAACTCATCAACACCCTGAGCCTAAACACCGGCTTCTGGTTTATGGCGCTAGATATTCCGCTGAACCATGTTGTGGCCCTGCCGTTACTGCAAGCGGATATGCGGCGACGCAACGAATCAGCACAAACAAAATGGCTCATCGCCACATTGCTCACCGGGCCAATCGGCTTGGGTATCTACATGGCAACAAGACCTCTACAAATGACCCCCGACCCCTAAAGGGGAGTCGTCGATGAACTCAACGACTCCCCTTTAGGGGTCGGGGGTCCCTCAAGCTATCGCTCATCTCACTATCAGCGCCCTTCATATACTCGCTGGCAGATTTTGAGAGGCATCGGCCAGTGCGATCTGGCCTATCGCCTCTATCTTTCCTTCTATGTCAAGCATTCCCGATCTGAAATCCGCCCTCAAACCCGCGCAAGGCTTTTTTGAGCAAAGCCGCACGGCTGGCAACAGCTTCGAGAGCAATCCCGAAGTGAGCCGCGCCCAATCTACCGCCTCGCAAGCCGAGCCAAAGCAACTGCGCAAACGCGCCCGCAAGGCCCTCTGGTTCGGCTTTCAAATGATTGCGGGCTTTATCGGCTGGGAAGTCATCGCCGTCAAGTTCATTGGCCGCGAGCGCGTAGACGCTGGCCGCATGGGGCGCTTCATCAAAATAGCCCGCAACTTCCGCAAGTTGGCCCTGGATTTAGGCGGCGTGTGGATCAAGCTCGGTCAATTTTTGAGTAGCCGCGTAGATATTATTCCGCCCGAAGTCATCATCGAGCTGCAAGGCCTGCAAGATGCCGTGCCACCGGAGCCGCCCGAAGTCATCACGCCCATCATCGAGCAAAACCTGGGCAAACCCATTCGCGATCTCTTCGAGGAGTTCGACCCGCACCCCATCGCCGCTGCATCGTTTGGGCAGGCGCATCTGGCCTCGCTCAAATCGCATCAGCGCGTCATCGTCAAAGTGCAGCGCCCTAATCTCGAGGCCATCGTCGGCACCGATATTTCCTCGCTCAAAACCATTATTAAGTGGTTGCAATACTACAAACCTATCCGTCGCCGCGCCGACCTTAAATCTCTGGCACAAGAATTTGCGGATGTGATTTACGAGGAGCTGGATTACGAGCAAGAGGCCCGCAACGCCGAGCAACTGGCCCGCAACTTTGCCAAAGATGCGGCTGTGCGTGTTCCCAAAACCTATCTCAATTCCAAACGCGTTTTGGTGCTGGAAAACGTGGAAGAGATCAAGATCACCGACTTCGAGGGCTTGGAAAGCGCGGGCATCAGCCGCGCCCAGGTGGCCCACAAACTCTTCGAGACCTACCTACAGCAAATTTTTGTGGATGGCTTCTTCCACGCCGATCCGCACCCCGGCAACCTGTTCGTGCAACCCCTAGACACCGAACAAGCCCGCAAACTAGGCGTAAACAACGCAAGCCAAACAGCCAAATCCACATCAACCCCACTCCTCTCCCTCTCACCCAACAACCCACTCCCTCAACTCAACATCCCCTTCATCTCCGGCCTAATGACCGCCTTGAACGGAGATTCGCGCACAACACCCCAATCCCCAATCCCTAATCCCCAATCCCTAATCCCCGGAAAGCCCTTCCGCCTCATCTATATCGATTTCGGCATGGTAGGCCGCGTCACACCGGCCAGCATGCGCGAACTAAAAGAGTTCATCATCGCCACCAGCCTCAAAGATGCGCGCAGGCTAACCGCCGCCGCGCAGCGCATGGGCTTCTTTACGCCCGAGGCCGACACGCCACGCATCGAACAAGCCATCGGCGGCCTGTTCGACAAAGTGTGGGGCATGAACATGAACGACCTCACCAACGTCGAGTTCGACGAGATGTATAGCTTCGCCGTGCAGTTCAAAGATTTAATCTCGTCGCTGCCCTTTCAAATTCCGCAGAACGTGTTGTATCTGGGCCGCGCAACAAATATTCTCAGCGGCATGTGTACCGCGCTGGATGCAAAATTTAACCCCTGGCTGGCGCTGCAACCTTTCGCACAAGGTATGGCGGGTGGGCAAACCACTACGCAAACTGCGCAAGATATTTTTGCCGAGTTGCTGAAGATTGGCCGCCTCAGCCTGCAACTGCCCACCCAAGCCGATGCCTTCATGTCGCGCGCGCTCAACGGCCAACTAGAGATGCGCGCCCAACTTTCGCCCGCCAGCACCAACGAGCTCAAGCGCATCGAGACCAGCGTCTCGCGCCTCACTTGGGCGTTGGTGTTGATTGCGCTCGTTGCATGCGGCACGCTGCTGCTCATCAACTCGTTCACAGCGGTGGGCGTGGCCGCTTTGTTGATGGGGCTTGTGGCGTTGGTGAAACTGGTGAGCTTGTAAAGGAAAAAGCAGATCGGCGGATGAAGGCCTCATCCGCCGATCCTAACCACTAATAACGTTCGACTTTGTGCTGAACTATCTGTCTGACATCGTGGGCAATGGTTGAGTGGACGAACCACCCCCCGTCACCTGCACTTCTGTCAAGCGCATCACGCGCTCAATGGCTTGCTGGTTCACCCGCGAGTTTCGCTCGGCATCGCTCAATGCAAACAACTCGTTTGCCTTCACGATCCACGAGATAAAACTAACGACGCCAATGATGATTGGAATGAGTGACAAAATATTGATCCCACCGGGGAACATATCTGCCGTCAACCCACCTACAAAGACGCTCAGGTAAATGCAGATCGCCAAAAACACGACCGACAAAATAATTAGCACCCAGCCTGCAACTTTCAAAAGGCCGTATTTGCTAGGCACGTTCATGAGCAGGAGTCTCCTCGACTAAAGATTCGGCACCACAGCGCTTTGCAGCTTCTGTGCACCTGGGGCCAGCGGGAACCGCAAAGCCAGTTCGATGTTCGCTTGTTGCAAGCTTGGCAGCAGTTGCTTCACCATGCCATTCACATCATCCATGCCCGGATACGTGTTCAAAGCGGTGAACAAATCAGCACCGTTGGTCAGATACTGATCGTTCCACACAATGCTGGGCAGCGGCTTGTCGTTCACGCCCAAGAGCAAACCATCTTTGTCGGTGCGCAACGAGATGTGCTGAATGCCCAACTCGGTCATGGTCTTCACCATCGCCGGGTCCAGGTTCAACTGCGCCATGCTCAAGCCAGTCAAAGCTTCCAAGTCTGCACTGCTCAGGCCAGCCACCGAGGGCACGCCATTCGCATCATACGTAGCAACCAAGCGGGCTTGCGTCAACGGCTCGCCAGCTTTGTTGACTACGGCCTCAATCTTGCCACCCGCTGCGCGAAGCTCAATGGGAGCTGCACCCTGCGCGATTGGGAAGCGCACGGCCAAGTCCACACCCAAGCGGCGCAGGAAGGGCGCCAAAATCTTAATCGTCTTGGCTTGGGTCGCGTCAATCATCGAATAACGACCCATGACATCAGCGGCCGTATTGCCCACTGTGGCAATCGAATCGCCGTTCCAGCCCACATGCGGCATCGGCTTGTTGTTCACGAAGATGAACAGCCCGTCGCCCTTGTGGACAATTTCCATGTGCTGCACACCAGCACTCGTCAGCCATTCCACATAATCCTTGGGGATGGCAAACTGGGTGAGATCCAGTTGTCCTGCGGTCAGCATGTTGACGACTTTCGGGTCAACGTTGGCGAGCGAGGGAGTGCCATTGGCATCCACGCTCAATTCGATTCGGGGCAGGGCGAGATAGAAGTCGCTGTTTGGGTCACCCACTTCTGTCGCCCGGTTGTTGGCGCACGCACCTAGCAGCAATGCTGCGAGGGGCACCACAGTCAAGAAACGCTTCACGGATTTCATATGCATGTACCTCCTGATCCTATGCTTTCGGCCTTTACTAATAACTTTCGTGGCTTTGTTGCAGAATTTAGCCGCTCTATGCCACATTGTCAACTAAGATTCTATTAATCATTCTGGCTGCTGAGAAGGGTAAACCTTTACTTAGACCG
>JAYTNY010000574.1:0-4316 GCA_043748055.1 Roseobacter sp. | reverse complement strand
GTCAACGACTCCCCTTTAGGGGTCGGGGGTTCTGCAACGTAGACGTGTAACATTACCCTTGCATGAAAGATAAAAAGTCGCTTATCTCGGTACTCATCGCGGTGGTGTTTGCGTGCATCGCCGGGTTGGTTGTCATCTTGGGTGGTGGCGGCAACCCATTGCAGCCCAATCCACCAACAGCCACCGAGGGCGCGCCGACACCCCAGCCCAACAAACCGATTGACACCACAGGCGCAGCGACGGACATCGAGTTTTTTAGTTTCCCCGAAACCGACGAGCAGGTGATTCTGGATCGCATTGCGAACGCAAAAAGCCGTGCCTGGATGAAGATGTATTTGCTGACTGACTTTCGCGTTGTTGACGCGCTGGTGAAAGCCAAACAAAACGGCGCGGATGTGCGAGCCATGATTGAGCAGAACCCATTTGGTGGCGGCAGCAGCCCGAAGCTGGCCTTCGACAAGCTCAAGGCCGCAGGCATCAACGTGAAATACAGCAATCCTGTATTTCGGTTCACCCACGAGAAGAGCTTCATCATTGATGACAGCGTGTTTATTTTGACGGCGAACATGACCAAGAGCGCCTTTGCGCGCAACCGCGAGTTCGGGGTGATTCACACCGACAAAGCCGATGTGGCCGAGTGCGTGGCAGCGTATAACGCGGACTGGAACCGCGATAAGTTCACCCCGCAAAGCTCGGCATTAATTTGGAGCCCGGTGAATTCGCGCGAGAAGCTAACCAAGTTGGTAGGCGCGGCGCAAAAGACGTTGGTGGTGTATGCCGAGCTGGCGCAGGACGACTCGATTATTGACGCGCTGATTAAGGCGCAGAAACGCGGGGTGAAGGTGCGCTTTTTGATCTCGCCTAATAAACAAACCGATGGCGAAGATGCCAATGCAGTTGATTTGGACAAGTTGCAAAAAGGCGGGGTGAAGGTGCGCTTTCTGGCCTCGCCGTATATGCACGCCAAAGCGTTTGTGGCCGATGAGGCGCTGGCTTACATTGGCTCGATTAACCTGAGTACTGGCTCGATGGAGTTCAACCGCGAGCTGGGGATTTTGTTCAGCGACAAGACGGCGATTCGGCTGCTGGACGAGATTTTTGAGAAGGACTGGAATAAGGCGGTAGATCGGTGAATGGGGATTGGTGAGTGGGGATTGAGTCAATTTCCACGCGCCAATCCCCATTTACTAATCCCCATTCACCAACTATGTCAATCGAACTAACCTCCACCAACGTGGCCGCAGCCTTTAAGGCAGCAGCATTTGACGATGTGAACGTGGCAGACGTAATTACGGCGCGCAAAGATGATGGGCGCGCGTGGGAAGTGATTTTGGATCGCGGCGGCCAGCTTAAAGCGACGATCACTTTTCGCGGTACGCGACCCAAAGAGAGCGCCATCAAAATTAACGAGCGCAACGCCAGCTTGATGACCGAGAAGCGCACCGTAACAACCGTGTTTTTTGCGCTGAACGATGTGAGTGAGTTGGCGAGCGTGTTGAAGGCGATTGAAGAAGCGTTGAAGTAATCAAGGCTGCGGCGGTTTGCCCGCATCGGGCGGGATAGGCACGCCATCGGGGATGGCCCGCAACGCCCCACACGATTTATAGGCGACTTCACCCCAATAATGCCCCTCGCCCAGAAAAGTGGGGATGTTTTTGATCCAGCGCTTTTTGTTTTCCTCAATGCGATAGACATGCGGGCTGTCGCACTTCACCACCAGGTGAATGGGTCGGCCATCGGGGAAGCGCGCTAAGAACTCATCGTCCACAAAATGCACATCGCGCCATTGGAAGTGACGCTCGAACGCGCCGATGGATGATATCCACCGCTTCTGGTTGTTCTCGATCATGTAAATCTCCGGCCCGCTGGCTTTTAGCACAATGCCATCTCGAATAATCAGCGAGGCACGGTCGGGCATGGCCCGCGCTAACGGTAAGCCCTGGGTCATGGGCAGTGGCACGTTTACAACTGCCAGCCCAATAATCATCACAAACACAAAGCTGGTGATGAGTCGCGGCAGATTTGTCGGTGTAAACGGCATGCGGGCGCGCTCTTGAAAACGGCTGAATGCCTCGGCCTCGGCCAATGTCACGGGTTCTTGTTCAGGTTGCGCTTCAGGGTCGCCGTCTTTCTTCTCTTTCTTCTTTGGCTTCTTGTTGAAGGTGTCACTAGCAGGCTGTGGCGCGAGGCCTTCGAGATCGAACTCGTTCAGCAGGCTGGCGGTGGGCAACACAATGGGTTCAGTGATGGGTGCTTGGTAAGGGGTTATGGGTTGTGCAGCGGGTTCTACTGGTTTGGCAAGTTCAACAAGTTGCGGAACAGCAGGCACAACCTCAGTCTGCGCCTCTGGCAGTGGCTCAGGTTTTACAGGTTGCAGCGCACGCAGTTCGTTGCGCAGCTCGGACCGCAATTCTTCGCGCAAGTCCTCACGCAGGTTGGCGCGTTGCTTCGCCAGAACTTCGCGCAAGGCATCCAGGATGAGTTCTTCGGGGTGTTTGGACATGGAGCCTCGCAATCACCGCACGATAAAGAATCCCAAAATCTCGCCAAGCGAGGCTAGCACGTTGGTGTAGAAGTTGCCGCCAAAGCCGCGAAAAAGCTCGAAGGGCAGGCCGGGCGCGCCGAAGAATGGGCGTAAGCCCCAGGCCATCTGGCTGCCTACGAAGCCATACAGCAACATCCACAAAAACAGCAGGCGGCGGCGAATGGTGACGCCGACGCGGTCGGTCATGGTCAACATCTTCATGCCCAACGTCAACTGCCGGATCCCAATCAACCCCGCCACAATAAAAATGGAGACATTGAGTAGCTTGAAAAATTGATATTGGCTGGTGGAGATGAGGAAGAACACCACGACGGGGGCGAAGGCCAGCAAGACGATGGAGGTCATGGTGATGGCCGAGAGGATGAGTGCTAGGTTTTGGCTGAGGGTGAGCGAGGCCTCGAAAAATGTGTTGAAGAAAAACAGCGTGGGCAGGGTGATGATGAGCGTGATAAGAAATAAAAATGGCAGCTTGATGGCCGACGAGAGCATTTGTGCCAACGAGTGATCTACGCCCATAACCGCGCCATACACAGCGAAAAAGGCCGCCGAATACAGCATCATGGCGCGAATCTTACGCGCGTTCTCCTGGCCATCCATCAGCTCGGTGAAGAACTTGGGGCGGTTGCGCAACAGCAGCTCAATCTCTTGCAGCAAGCTGTAGCGTGGCGCAGAGGGCAGTGAAGAAGGCAACGGTGTTGGCAGGGGCGGCGGTGTTGAATTTGGGAGAGTGGTTTCGGGCATGGTGTCACCTCATCATGTTTAGGATTTGCTTGCTAAACAGTTTCGCACATCAGCATAGCCACGCAAGCGAGAGGTTGCACATCGGTTTCACCACGCAAGTCCTACGACAAGGTTTAACAGACATTATCGGCAATAAGTTTTTGACAGGATCACAGGATTCAACAGGATTAGCCCTGTTGAATCCTGTGATCCTGTCTACATCCCGGTTCAGTTTCTAACCACGCGCCGTGCGCTTCGCCTGCGACACGATGCCCAGCGCAGCCAACATCACCCCGCCTGCGAAACCAATGAAGGCAGAGACAGTGACAACATCTGGCGAAATGATGGACTGATTGCGCAACGCCTGCCAGAAGGTAAGCACGGTGAGACCAAGATAGCCCAGCGCACCCAGCCACACCAACGCCATGCGGTGGCCCTCGCGCAGCCAGGCCGCTTTGCGGCGCAGCACCAAAAAGCCAATAAACGGGATGACTTGCGCGGCATGCAAGCCAATGAAGTGAGCGATGCGCAGATCTCCGCCATCCATGTTCCAGCCCAAGAACGGAATCATGCGGGTCTGGCCGTCCACCAGTGCGCCCACGTTGTGCGCGCCCATCATGTCCAACTTTTGCCCAGCTTGCAGCACAGCCATTTGGGTGGCGTTTGGCGCAGTCATGGCAAAGGCCAATGCCATCCCAATCAACGCGACAACCAGGCCCAGACGAATGCTGGTGGCCAGCACGCGGTTGGGAATTTTCTCGCGCAGCAACAGCACGGCGCCCACAATGTCAATCACGAAGAAGGCAAAAATCGTCACGGTCATCACGCGCCAGACGGCGGTATCGAACGGCGTGGATTGGTTAAAGTGCATGGGCACGCCACGCACAGCTTGCAGCACCAGCATGCCCATCTCGGCCAGCAAAATAGCGCCGGTGGCCGTGCCGATGAATTGGGCGGCGCGCGGGCGGCTTTTGAGATAGCTGAGCATCCACAGCAGCGTGCTGCCGTAGGCCATGATGGAGATGGCGAATTTGGTGGTCTTGGCCCAGGC
>JAYTNY010000573.1:0-8720 GCA_043748055.1 Roseobacter sp. | reverse complement strand
GCGCTGGTTCACCTCGGCCTTGTCCATCCACCCCAGCCTGTCGCAAATCCACATTGGGCATTCGATGGCGCCCTTCGGCACGAACATCCTCTTTCAACTGAGCGATGTGCCCAACTGCAAAGTGGGCATCGAAATTTGCGAGGACTTGTGGGCGGTCAACCCGCCATCGGGTGATTTGGCTCTGGCGGGCGCGACCATCATCCTCAACCCATCCGCCAGCGACGAGTTGCTGGGCAAAGCCGATTACCGCCGCGAGTTGGTGCGCAGCCAATCCGCACGCTGCCTCTCGGCCTACGTCTACGCGGGCAGCGGCCCCGGCGAAAGTACCACCGATGTTGTCTTCGGCGGCCATGCCTTAATCGCCGAGAACGGCGGCATACTGGCCGAGTCCGATCGCTTCAACTTCGAGTCGCACCTCACCCTGGCCGATGTGGACATAGACCGCTTGAACCACGAGCGCCGCAGCAACAGCAGCTTCTCGTTCGCAGGCGCCATCACCAAAGAAATGTGCGTCCTCGGCACGCACCAAATCGAAAGCGCTCAATCTCCAATCTCCAATCTCCAATCTCCAATCTCCTTACTCCGCCCCATCAACCGCATGCCATTTGTGCCCAGCAATAAAACCCAACGCGAGGCCAACTGCCGCGAAATCTTCGCCATCCAAAGCACCGCGCTGGCCAAGCGCTTGCGCCACACTGGCACCAAGAACGTGACGATTGGCCTCAGCGGCGGGCTGGATTCAACGCTGGCGCTGCTGGTGATTCTCAAGGCTTACGACAAACTCAAGCTTCCCCTGTCGGGCATCCATGCCATCACCATGCCTGGGTTTGGCACCACTGCCCGCACCAAGAGCAACGCCGTCAAGCTGGCCGAGTTGCTCGGCGTCTCGCTACAAACCATCTCGATTGCCGATGCTGTGCGTCAGCACTTCAAAGACATCGGCCACGACGAGGCCAACCACGACGTGGTGTATGAAAATGCTCAGGCCCGCGAGCGCACCCAAATCCTGATGGACGTGGCGAACCAAGTCGGCGGTTTCGTCGTCGGCACCGGCGACCTCAGTGAGTTGGCTCTCGGCTGGATGACGTTTAACGCCGACCACATGAGCATGTATCACGTCAACGCAGGCGTGCCCAAAACGCTGGTGCGCTACATCATCGAGTGGGTCGCCGAGAGCGAGTTCGGCGGCGAGGTTAGCACCGTGTTACGCGACATCGCCGACACCCCCATCACCCCCGAATTGCTGCCGCTGGACGACAAAGGCAATTTGCAACAGCAGACCGAAGAGACTATCGGCCCCTACATCCTGCACGACTTTTTCTTGTATCAGATTATTCGTAACGGCTTCGCCCCGCGCAAAGTGTTTTTCCTTGCGCAGCAGGTGTTTGCGGGCGAGTATGCCGATGCCGTGCTGCTGAAATGGCTGCGCAATTTCTACAAGCGCTTCTGGGCCAACCAGTTCAAGCGCAGCGTCATGCCCGATGGTCCAAAGGTCGGCAGCGTGGCGCTCAGCCCGCGTGGCGACTGGCGCATGCCCAGCGACGCTAGCGTGGCGTTGTGGATGCGCGAGGTGGATGAACTGGAGAAGACGTTGTCGTAGGGGCCAAGCATTCGGCGAACGCCGCCCAAGTCACTCCGTCGAACTCCCGAATACTTCGCCCTGCCGATGTGGCGTGTGCCATGCCATCAGGGTGAAGCATTTAGAATCCTTCTCACATCGTGGAACCTTCTAACGCACCCAACACTTACGACCTCATCAAACTGCGCGAGATCATCGCCCGCGGCGATTACACCGATCTGCGCATCTTCTGTGCCGATCTGAACGAGGATTACAACGCCATTGTGGGCGAGGGCAAAACCGTGCGTGAGGCTGCGCTGGCGCTGGTGAAGTATTTCGAGAATCGTGGCCGCACCGGCGAATTGGTCGAACGTGTGAAACGAGAGTTTCCCTCGGCAGAGTGGGCGGCGGTGATTCAACCCAAAATCGTTGGCAGCGCGACGATTACTCAAGAGGGACACACGCTGACAGCATCTGCAACCGTTAGCCGCGCCCCAGGTCCGCTGCGTGTGTTCTTGTGCCATGCCTCGCCCGATAAAGCCAAAGCCCTAGAATTGCACACTTGGCTAAAAGCCATGGGTGCGCAGCCCTGGCTGGATGAGGAAGACCTGATCCCCGGCCAAGACTGGCGCAACGAGATTCGCCGCGCCGTGCAAAACAGTGATGTGGTGTTGGTCTGTCTCTCGCAACAATCAGTGAATCGCGAGGGCTTCATCAAAGACGAGATTGGCTTTGCCTTGAACCAGGCCGACCGTCAAGCTGATGGTGCAATTTTTGTGGTGCCGCTGCGCCTGGATGAATGTGAGGTGCCAGAGCGCCTTGCCCGATGGCATTGGGTGAATTGGTTTGACGCGCGCGGCCCAGAGCGTTTGCAACGGGCGTTGCGCCGCCGAGCGGATGAGGTGGACGCGACATGGGCTGTGGCTGAGCCGACGAACCCTGATGTGCCAAGAGATGCGGCTAGGGGATCGGATCGCCGCGATCCGATCCCTGACACAGTACCACCACCCATAGTCATCGCACCTCAACCCACTTTACCCAAGACGTTCACGTTGGACGACCCCATTCTTATGGAGTTTGTGCTAATTCCCGCCGGGCCGTTTTTGATGGGCAGCGACAGAAGCAAAGATAAAGCAGCGTTTGATGACGAGTTGCCGCAGCACAGACTGACCTTGCCCGATTACTACATGGGCAAATACGAAGTGACGAATGCGCAGTGGCAGATATTTGCTCGCGCGAGTAAACGCAAATTTAATTTGCCTCGCGCCAAAGAGTCCCATCCTGTTGTGAATGTGAATTGGCATGAAGCTTTTGCATTTTGCGACTGGTTAACTCAGATGAGTGGCTACGAGTTAATGTTGCCCAGTGAAGCCGAGTGGGAGAAGGCTGCTCGTGGAGTTGACGGATACATTTACCCATGGGGCAACGATCCCCTTAGCACAGCGCGGGCCAATCACGGCGATATGTATGGCAACACTACGCCTGTCGGCCGATACAGCCCCGACGGCGATAGCCCGTATGGCTGCACCGATATGTCTGGTAATGTATTTGAATGGACACGCAGTTTATGGGGCAAAGAAAAGAAACCAGAGTTTGTTTATCCATATACCAACAGAATGACTGAGCGTGAAGCTTTGACGGCTTCCGGTATTGTGCGTCGCGTATTACGCGGTGGGTCGTGGGATTACTTTGAGGACAATGCACGCCCGGCCTACCGCCTTCGCTACCAGCCTAGTTTCCGTAGCAGCTACATCGGTTTCCGGTTGGCGTGTGGTTCCGCCCTGTTGCCTTAGCTCAGCACTCCAGTAACTCAGGTGCCAGGCACTTCGGCGATTCTTATCGCCAGTGCCTGGCACCTTTTGACTTACCTCACCGCCCCACAAACCGCGCCTTCCGCTTCTCAAAAAACGCCTGCACGCCCTCGGCGTGGTCAGGCCCGGCCACGGTTTGCTGCTGCCACATCGCCTCCAGCACAATCTGCTCGTCCAGCGTGTGGCTAAACGCACGCTGCATCGCCAGCTTCGTTAGGCCAATGGCCAGGGTGGGGCGGCTGGCGTGTTTGAGGGCGCGCGCACGCGCCTCAGCTTCTAACTTATCACTCCTCACCACCGCATTGCACAAGCCCCAGCTTAAACATTGCGCTGCCGGAATGCGCTCGCCCTCCGAGGCAATTTCGAACGCGCGCGAATAGCCCACCAAATGCGTCAAAAACCACGTGCTGCCCGCCGCCGCCATCAGCCCAATGTTGGTGAAGGCCAAGAGCAAGTAGGCATCCTCGCTCATCAGGCGCAGGTCGCATGCCAACGCCAACGCGGCGGCCATCCCCGCCGCTGGCCCGCGAATGGCGGCGATGACCGTCTTGGGACAGGTTGCAATCGCCATCAGCAGCGGCTTGTAGTGGCCCGCAATCAACTCGGTGATTCTCTCCGGCGTGTGGTTAGCGGCCAGCTCGTTCATGTCGGCCCCGGCGGCAAAGGCGCGGCCCGCGCCGGTCAAAATGATGGCACGCACGTCGGCGTCTGTTGCGGCGCGGGTGAAGGCTTGCGTCAGCTCTGCCACCATCACGTCGTTCACCGCGTTCAGCACCTCGGGGCGGTTCAACGTCATCGTCGCTACTTGGTCGCTGACCTCGTACAGCACAACGGGGTTGGTATTCATCTTCTTAAATCACATCCAGCATTCACTAAGGAATTGCGTAAACCTAGCAAGTTTTGGTCGAAAACTAGTATTGAATCTGTAGGCAAGCTACATCAAACGGCGTATGCTTTGCAACATACTTTCAATGTTGTTAATAGTTGTTAAGTGAACTCTCTCGAAGGTTGAACTTGCAGGAATCAGGCTCTTTTGAGCAACCTTCGGGGGGTTGAATTTTGCACATCAAAGCTGTTACTCGGACATGGATAAAACAATCTTGTTCATCGCAGCCGCAACACTGTTGCTCGTCGTGGTTTTCACCGTTGTCGCGATTGTAATTGCGGGGCAACGGCGTAAGCAATCCAAACAACGCCGCCCCCAGCGCTCCGGCGCACAACACTTTGCCCGCGCTTCTGGCGACCCATCTGCAACAGCCCTGCCACCTGTGCTGCCAGGCTATTCGTGGATGAACACTAACGCCAGCCCCAGCGAACTTTCGCCCGCGCTCGCGGTCTACCAGGTCATCGCCCTCCGCAACAACCAGGCTGCGGCGTTTAAGATGATTAATCCTTCTAAACTGGCGAAGAAGACGATTGAGCAACACAGCCTGGAACAGCAACTGGCCCTCGCGCAAACGGTCAACCACCCGCACTGTGCCGCTCTGCTGGGCAGCAACGTGCGCGCGCCCATCCCCTATTTCATCGAGGAATGGCTGGGCGGCGGGTCGCTGCAAGAATGGCTGCGCCGAGGCGAGCGCATGACCGAAGCTGAGCTTACGACTGTGCTGGGCCAAGCCTGCGATGGCTTGGCCTACTTGCACGCCAGCAACATTGTGCATGGCGCGCTCACGCCCGCGCACATTCGCTTCGATGATGAAGGCCTGGCGCACATCATTCATTGTGGCTTTGCCCGCTTGGTCAGCGATGTGCGGCCTGTGTCCACCAGCGACATTGCGATGATTACCCGCAGCGATTTGTATGCACTGGGCATCATTGCCTACCAACTGGCGGCAGGTCGCTTGCCTTTTGAGCATGACCAGGTGTGGGCCATTCAACAGGGCAAACAAGCCGTTCCCGATCCACGCCTCTTCAATCCTGCGCTGGGCGATGGGTGTGCGCAGGCCATTCTCAAATCGTTGCACTCGGACCCCGCACAGCGTTTTCAGAATGCGCGAGACATGGCGCTGGCGTTTGGGTTTGGCCACGATTTTCATCGCGCCCAAGATGCCACGCGCATCCTGCAACTGACGCAAGAGGAACGCAAAGGTGCCAAGAAAACACGACACGGTCGGCCTGTGCCGATTGGCCCGCTCAAGCTGTATAACGTGAAAACCGGCACGGTCATTACCATTGCCCCGCCGCGCACCATCGCCACCCGCGACCTCATCAACCCAACCGATACCTTGATTTCGCGCACCAATGGCGAGTTTGTGTTTGATAACAACGCCTGGCACTTGGGCGAGGCCACTGCAGGCCAAAGCACCAACGGCGTCTACATCAACGAGGCCCGCGTGGTGGAGGCGCGCCCGTTGTTTGTGGGCGATCAGATTCGCCTGGGCAAAACCGTGCTAACCGTGCATGGCTGATTTAGCCGCTTGGCTAGGTGGGGATCTTAAAAACCACGAAGAATCTTTGTGAAAACTTGGCGTTCCGTGCTGGCAAATCGGAACCGCAAGCCTTATAACCTCTTTAGCTCCACGTCACATCCTTCATATTCTTCTTCATCTCTGCATAAACTCCGCATAAATCTCAGAGATCGCTTTCAGATCAATCAGTTCTTGGTGAGTCTTTGCGTAAAAGCCGAACAGAATCGGCAAGAAGCATGCACCAATTGGCCGATGATTCGACGAATAGTATGGCCTAGTCTTTAGTCTAGGGCCAACGCCTAAGGTTTGCTCAGCCTCAGACTTTTGCAGAACTGCTCGTACGTGCTTTTTAGACAATTCTGGGTCTGGTGCGTGCTTGAATCACCATGAACGAATCTACTGTTTTAACCATTGTTACTGTACTGCTGCTCTCGCTGATGGGGTTGGCCGCCATCGTGGGGGGCGTGCTGTTCTTTCGCCGCCGTCAACTGTCCCTCACCTCAGATTCAGACCCAACCGCTGCCTCATCTCACCACGCCTCCGCTGGCGTGCAAGTCCGGGCCGATCTGTTGGCGATCTCTGGCTTTACATTGTCCAACAACGCCGCCGAAGAGTGCGAGGTGTCGCCAGCCATCGCCATCTATCCCGTTGTTGCCACAAGCACACAACAACCCGCCACGCTCAAGGTCATCACGCCCTCGGCATTGGCGCAAGATGCAGGCTCGCGGCGCAAATTGGAGCAGCAACTCGCTATCGCCCAATCGCTCAATCATCCCAACTGCGCTCATATCTTGGCCAGCAATGCCCGCGCCGACACGCCCTATTTTGTAGAAGAATGGCTCGGCGAAGGCTCGCTGCAAGATTATTTGCGCGTGGGCGAATGGCTGGCCGAGGCGGACATCACGCACCTGGTCGGCCAACTATGCGATGGCCTAGCCTACCTACACACACGCAAACTTATTCACGGCTTTGTTACGCCCGGCCACATTCGGTTTGATGGCGCTGGCGGCGCGCATCTGATTCACTGCGGCTTTGCGCAGTTGGTGGGCGATAAGGCCAACGAGCGCGGCCAGGCCGCTTCCGCCAGCGATCTGTACTCGCTCGGCGTCGTCGCCTTCCAAATGGCTACCGGCCACATGCCGTTCGAGGACAGCCCGCCCAACGCCATGCCCTCGTTGCAGCGCCACGACCCGCGCCGGTTCAACTCAACTTTGTCCGACAAAATAGCCGATGCCATTCGCACTGCCCTAAGCCCCGACCGCGACCAGCGCTTCCAAAACGCACGGGACATGGCCCGCGCCTTTGGCTACACCCGCCCATTCTTTGGTATGCAGCACGCCACCACCGTGTTCACCATGCCGCAGGCCTCGCAAGCCACTCAACCCACTCAACCCACTCATTCCACAAACGGCACGCCGTTTCACAAGTCCTCGCTGCGGCGCAGCGCCACCGGCCCATTGCATCTGCTCAACGAGGCCACCGGTAACACGCTGGTTGTGCAACCGCCGCGCACCATCGTCACCCGCGACATGGTAAACCCCGACGACAACATGATCTCGCGCTACAACGGCGAGCTGGTGTATGAGAAAGATGTGTGGCGGCTGTCGGAGCTGGCCGATGCGGTTAGCGCCAACGGCATCTTCGTCAACGAGCAACGCATCACCACCGCCCGCGTGTTGTGCTATGGCGATTTGGTGCGCGTGGGTAAGACGGTGCTGAAGGTGCAGGATTAAATCACCCGCGCTTGTCGTAGCTGGCTAATCTCGTCATCGCTCCTGCCCAACACTTCCCGCAGCACTTGCGCGGTGTGCTGGCCCAGGTGGGGTGGGGCAGATTGAATGTGCGCCGGGGTCTCGCTCAGCTTTGCCACCGGCCCCAGCAGGCGCACGCCGTCCACCTCCTGCACCATCTCTCGCGCTTGTACCTGTGGGTCATTCAACGCCGTTGCAATCGTGTTGATTGGGCTACACGGAATATCGTTCGCCACCAGTCGCGCGTGCCAGTCTGCTGTGCTGCGCGTGCGAAACACAGCCTGCAACTTGTCAATCAGCTCGCCTCTGTGCCTCACGCGCCCCGGGTTGGTCTGAAAGCGCCCGTCGTCCCACAACGCCATGCAGCCTGCGCAGGCGCACAGCCGTTGGTATTGCGCATCGCTGCCCACCGCAATGGCAATGTAGCCATCATTCGTTGCAAACGTCTGGTAGGGCACGATACTGGCATGGGCATTCCCATATCGCATAGGCACTTCGCCTGCTAAATAGTTGTGGGCCACGTTCGCCAGCCAGGCGATCTGTGAATCCAGCAGAGCCACATCAATGAATTGCCCACGCCCCGTTTTCTCGCGGTGGTGCAGTGCTGCCAAAATCGCATTCGCCGCAAACAAGCCTGTCGTTATATCCGCAATCGCTACGCCTACCTTCATCGGCTGGCCCTCTGGCTCACCGGTGATGCTCATCAACCCGCCCTGCGCCTGAATCACAAAGTCGTAACCCGGTCGGTCTTTGTAAGGCCCGGTTTGTCCGTAGCCTGTCACCGAGCAATAAATTAATCTTGGGTGCAGCGCACGCAATGTGTCGTAATCCAACCCTACCCGCGCCAGCGTGCCCGGCAAAAAATTCTCAATCAACACATCGCATTGCGCCGCCAATTGTTTGATGAGGCTTGCGCCTGCATCAGTCTTAAAGTCAATCGTCACGCTCTGTTTGTTGCGGTTCACGCTGAGGAAATACGCGCTCTGCTCACCCACAAATGGCGGCCCCCACTGCCGCGTGCCATCGCCGCTGCCAGGCTGCTCCACCTTAATAATTTCCGCGCCGTAATCCCCTAATAACTGTGCGCAATACGGTGCCGCCAACACGCGTGAAAGATCGAGGATACGAATATCTTGGAGTGCTTGCATAGCAAAAAATCGTATTGCGTCTTCCGTCTTGCGTTGGGCAACAA
>JAYTNY010000572.1:0-9412 GCA_043748055.1 Roseobacter sp. | reverse complement strand
ATGTTGCCGCGCAACTGTTGGGCTGAGAGCCGCACGGCCACGTTGCGCCCCTGCGCCCGCGAGTGCCCAATCCACACGCCCTGCGACACTTGTTGCGGCAATGGCGCGAGTTGTTTGGAGGCGGTGTAGACGATGCCTTGCAGCGCGGCCTCGGCGTGGGGCAAGTGCCACAGCCCGGCCATTTCGGCGATGTTCAAGATCGGCAAGCGTTGTGACCAGTGCCATCGCCCCAACAGCGGCAGGCTGGCCCAACCGGTGTGGGGGATGAAGTCAAGGCGGGTTGGGTCGGCGTGGTGCGCGGGCTGGCTGATGAAGCCATTCGCGCCCGCCAAGTTGTAGCCTTTGAGCGCGGCTTGCTGGCGCGCCAGGAGCAGCTTGGCCGCAGCGTCGCTCTCGGCCCATACAAACACGCGCGCCCAAACGCGAAAGGCGGATTGATGAATCTTCTGCCGCACCAGCAACGGGTCGGGCGGGCTGGGTAGGCGCAGGCGCAGCGCCAGACACAGCGCGGCCAACACCGTCAACGCACCGCCCATCAACCAAGCCCACGCGCCCAACTTAAAGGTGATGGCTAACGCGAGGGTGCTGCCGCCGAGCATGCCCAGCACCAAGCCCGCTTGCGAGAGCGCCAATGCCAGCGCGTGTTGCGGCATCAGCTTGGTGCGTTCGCTCACGTCGTCCAGGGCGCCGCGCCAAAACTTCGACCAGTCGTTGGGCATGGGCGCGAGCGCAAACTGGATGAGGCAAGCTTCACCCTCGCGCAACTGATCCATCGCGCTGAGCAAGCCCAGCATGGGGTCGGCGGCGTGGGCGAAGTCCTCGTAGGTGCTTCGGCCCTCGCGGGTGGTGGCGGTGCGCAGCGGCAGGTAGGCTGGCTCGCGCAGGCTCAGTTGGATGGCGCAGCGTGCGGGCGATGGGGTTTGCGTTGGGTCATGCTCTGGAGGCACATCGGCAAAGTCGCATTGCGGGTAGGCGCTGGCGAGTTGGGCCAGCACCAACGCCACGACATCGGGATGACCGCGCACCAGGAATAGGCGCTCGTCGGATGTGCCCGCCAATTCCAGGGCGATGGGGTGTTCGCACGAGGTAACGAGGGTGGCGAGCAGGGTCTCGCAGGCCAGGGCATCGCGCTGGTTGTTGCGCGGGGTGAGGATTTTAACGAGGCGTTGCATGTTCAGCCTGGGTGAGCGAGGTGAATCTCGACGAACCAGCGCAAGGCGATTTTGCGGCGTTGGATGGTTTGGGCGCTGAGGTGGCTGGCGCACCATTGCCAGTAGCGGGTGAGCGCGGGTGGCGCGAGTGACTCGGCTACGGGTGTTTCGCCGTAGCGGCGGGTGTGCCAACGTAGGAAGCGATGGACATCGTGGAGGTAGGCGTGGTTGGTGGGGGTGCGGGGTGGTGGGTTGGTCATGGCGGTGGTGAGCTTGGCAGCGTACTTGCTTAATCGCTATCGCCAGATTAGTTATTCGAACGGAAATCTCGAAAGTTATTCAAACAGGAATCAACGGATCCACCGGCACCCCCTCCACCCTAACCTCATAGTGCACATGCGGCCCGGTGCTCCAGCCCGTGCTGCCGGATAACGCAACCACTTGCCCGGCCTCAACCGCATCGCCCAGACCCACCAGCAACTGGCTGTTGTGCGCGTAATACGTGGCATACGGGCCGTTGCTGACCACCACCAAATAACCATAACCCGGCGTGCCATCCGCAAACTCCCACCAGCCCGCATACGTCACTGTGCCACACATCGTCGCCCGCACGCCTGTGCCCGTGCCCACCGAGATATCTATGCCGCTGTGCGATGGGTTATACGGCGGACGAAAGAATTGCTTGATTTCACCTGCGACCGGCAACCCCACCGGCTTCTGGCAATCAACCCGCTCTTCTATCGTGTCCGTAAATTGCTCCGTCTGCGTAATTTCAACGCCATCCACCACCAACGGCGAGACCTCAATCACATGGCTGGTCTCTGCGCCCAACACCCAATCGTGAATCTGATCCGACACCTGATCGCCGACAAACGGAAGAAAGCGCACCGTGCGCGATGCAGCCAAACCGCCTGCGGCATACAGCATCGTCATGCCGATGATGAGGCAGGCCGCGCACGCTCCAGCGAACGCGATGAGCAAAAGGATAAGCCGCATCTGTCTTGCTGAAGAGATAAGGAGATAAAGAGATGAGGAGAATCACCTTATCCCCTCATCTCCTCATCCCTTCATCATTTCCTCCGGTCTCGTGGTGTAAAGCCCATGCCGCGACTTGAGCATGGGGCGATACAGCAACATGCGCAGCTTGCTGGTCTTGAGGAAGTAGTGACCCGGCTCCAGCCGTGCCACTGCCCATTTCTCCTGCTCGTTGAGTTTGAAGATGCCCGCGATGTCGTCCAACACGGCATCGTTTTGCTGAAAGAGCAAGTGCGTGCCGACCAGCGACAAAATCGTGTGCGCCTCGCGGTTGGCGGCGAAGTCCTCCGGGTGCTGCGTGGCGATGAACAGCGCCGCGTTCTTCTTGCGGAAGCGCCGCGCCCGGGCGCACAAATCTTCGGCGGTCTCGGGCCGTTGTAGCAGCCACCAGGCCTCGTCCACAATTTCGATGGCGCGGTCGGCCTGCGTCATCTGGCTCCAGGTGAACTGCTGAATCTGGCGGATGCGCTTGGTCATCATCGAACGATGCACGCTGCTGAGGCCGAACACCACGAGCGGGTTAGATCGCACATCCACATTGGTGTGGCAGTTAAACGCCGCCGATGACATGCCATGCGACATCGGATACAACGCCGCCGCCAGCCTGCGCGCCTCCATGCTGTGCACCTCGTCTTTGCTCACCTCAATCAGCGCATCGTGCAAGTCGCTCAATAGGGGTGGCTGTTTGTGGATGGAATCACGGTGTTCTTTGAAGATGCCGCATTGGGCAAAGGCTTTGTAATAGGCCTTGTCCAGCACTTGCTCTTCTTCGGGCGCGAGTTCGTGCCGCAGACATGCCACCAGCCAACCCTTGAACGACTCGAACGCGCCGGGCAAGCCATCGCTGTCGTTGGGGTCGGGGTCCAGCACATTCACTTTGCTTTCGGACTCGATGCCCATGTCGAGATACAGCCCGCCCAGGTCGTTGCACAGATGGCGATACTCGTTCTCGATATCCAGCACAAACACGCGCGCGCCATCCAGCACATATTGCTCAATCATGTCCTTCGTCCAATAGCTTTTGCCGCCGCCGGATGTGCCCAAAATAATGCAGTTTGGATTTTCGAGCTTGAACGGATCAAGCACGATGGCTTTACTCGTCTGCGTGTCGTAGCCGTAGAAAATGCCGCCGGGCATCACGATTTCATCCCCTAGAAACGGAAAGGTGTTGACCAGTGAATCCACCCGCGCATTGCGCCGATGGTTGCCGAGCGCGTTCAAGTTGTGCGGCAGCAACGCCAGCAAGCCATCCTCTTGTTGCCAGCGCGCCCGCTCAATCACCAGGCTCATGTTCTGACATTGGCTTTCCAACTCGGCGCTCCATTTGCTCAGGTGTTCTTCGCTATCGGCAAACAACCCCAGCACCACCGTGAAGTAGTAAAACGGGTCGTTGTTCACCTCAATCAGTTGGCGCTCCTCTTTAATTTCGTCGTAGCGTTTGTCTTCGCTGGGGGATGGGTCTCGATGTTGATATTGGCGCAGCAAGCGCGAGGATTGAATCGCCGTCTCTTGCCGCTCCAATTGCTTGACGACGAGGCCAGAAGCCAATGGCTCCATAAACAGCGACACGCGCACATCGCCGGGGAAGTGCAGCAACTCGGCCCAGCGGTCGGCGCTCATCTCACGCGGCCAGCGTCGCACATACCAGATGCGCAGCCACTCGGTTGCCGAGAACGCCACGCAGTCGGGCTGGGTCATGTCCATCGCCCCAGGCGCAATCGCATCCACTACATCGTTCTCCAACACATGCACCATCGGATGCGCGTCGCTCACACTGCGCTGGCCGAGCTGGCCTGCGAGGCGGTCTTCTCTTTGCTTGGGTTGGAACAGGTTCAAAAGATTCATAGTCCTGAGTGCTTAGTCCTAAGTGCTCAACACTAAGCACTCAGGACTAAGCACTTCTCCGTTACGCCACACTCGCCAGGCGCATCGCCACCGAGCGTTCGGCGCGCAGTTCGTGTGTCAGTTGGGTTTGCGAGGGGTGATAGAAGTGGCGCACATCTTCGAGCAGCTCATCGTGCGCGGCACGCCAGTGCGGCAGGCGCATAGCACGCAGGCCGCGCATCAGCTCATCGCAGCGCCGATTAAGCTCCTGGCTTGCGCGCTGAATATCGCCCGCACTCAACATCATGCCTGTTGCCTTGCGAATGTTGATGGCGTTTGGGCTATACGAGGTGATGAAGAAAAATGTCCGCACCGGTGTTTGCAAGGCCTCGACCTCCATCTCGACGTAATCGGCTCGTTCGGCAATCAGCGATTGCCAATGGCCCAAGTGCGTCAGTGTCTCCTCGCACTGGGCAATCAGATTGACGATGGCGCTTTGGCGGCTCTCCGGTGTCGCCGTCTTGAAGTCATCAGCCAGCGACGCATCACACAAAGTCGTGGCTGCATCGTGTGCACCGCCGGGCAAGCCGCGCAAGGCCTGGGGGGCAAAGCCAAAATGCTGCGTGAAAGCAGCGGGGCCAAATTTCCCAGCTTCGTTCACATAGCTGGGCATGCGCAACGTCAACGCGTCAATGTGTTGCTGCATCTGGGCCAGCCGGTCGCCGTTGCGCTTCATCTTGGCCTGAAAGCTATTCAAGTTTTGCGGGCGCGTGCCAATCAACAACTGAAAATCAAAGCTGGCGTTGCGCAACACATCGCGGTAAGACATTAGACGCGCCTGCAACTCGTTCGCGCTGAGCAACGATTCGCTCATGCTGCCAAAGCCCACACCCGCCACCACGCTGCCATTGCGCAGCACCAACACATTGTCTTGTGCCGATACGACTGCAACGGCTTCCTGGGTCGAGGCGAGTTGTTCTGGCTTGATGTGCTTTACCTTTTGTTGTGGCCTAACGTTATTTGGCACAGCTATGCTCTTTCCAAACGCGGCCAGCTTCTCCAGCATCAACATGCTTCACCTCCATTCTGCGGATTGGGTGCGCGCCGTCGCACTCAGCTCAAATCGCCCGCCCTTGCCTGCATACGCCACCGCGCTGCCGACGATGAGCAAGCACGCGAACGCAGCCAGCACCAACGCTGGATCGGGCAACAGTTCGCGCCATGCACCCGCATTGGCTTTCGCGCTTGTGCGTGGCTTGGCTTCTGCAATGGGCTTAGGTTGCGCGCTGGGTGCAGCCGCGACTTCAGCCATTTCTATCGGCTTGCGCAGCGCCGTTTGGTAAATGCGCCGCGCCGGACGCAGCTTGTAGCGAATGAATTGCACAACGTGCCACTCAACCGGTTTGTCTTTGATCGGCACAAGTGCAATGGCTAACAGCACCAGGCCAATGACACCGGCCAGCGTGAGCCGCAATGCAAACGCCATCGTTGTCAGCATGAATACAAACCAGATGGCCTGCGCTGCGGCGATGCCGACGAGAATCAACTCGCGTGGCCCCATCAGGTTTACGATTTCGCTGCGGTTGGGGTCAAACTTGCTGCCGAATTTGATGAAGCGCATAGCGTTTGGCCCTCTTAGCGCTTGCGCTCGTTCACATACGCGCGCCAATGCGCGGGCAACGTGAGCGCATATTCTTTTGCCAGGGGTTCGACGCGGGCGATGAAGCTGCTGACGGCGTTAATCGCTTGATTGGCTGCGCGTGCTTCGCTAGCCACTGCGATGGCAACATCATCCATCAACACAATGCCTTGCTGCCCCAGCTTCTTGCGGAACTCGGTGACGAGGCGGCTGTAGGGCCGCACCAGTTGCGGACGCGCTTCGCTGAGCAAGCCCAGCTTGCGGGCCATGCTGGCCGCAATTAGGCAATCCTCAAACTCCACATGCGGGCTGCGCAACCGTTCGCGGTATTGGCTGAGCGGGAACTTGCGGGTATGCCCCGGCACGCGCGCCAGTTGCTCCACCAATGCGCCCATAAACAACCCCGGCGAGGCCAAATGCCGTTGAATGCCCAGCGAGGTGATGGTGCTGGGAATCAGCGTGACGGCATTCTCCAGCGCGGCGACGATGAGCGGCAAGGCATGGCCGATGACTTTGTAGCCATGCACGCGCTCGCAGTATTGCAAGGCTTGAAGGATGTCGTCGGTCTCATCCAACCGGGCTTGCATCGCCACGCACAACATGGCGAAGTGCGCCACCTGTTGAATCTCCGGGCGTGCATCTGGGGCCACCGCCTCCACCTTGACGCTGGGCTGCGCCAACATTTGCCAACGAAATGCTTTGCCGTCATCCAGGCTTGTGTCGGGCATGCTGATGTTTGGCGCAGTGGCAGGGGTGTTCATTGCATCGTCATTCATGTTTGTTCTCCTCGTGCAGGTTCGGCCACCCAGAAACGTTTGACCGGGCGCGGTGCGGGTGCTGTGTCAATGTGTTGATCTACGGCGTGCATGAGTTGTGCCTCGTTCATGTGCTCGTGTTGCGCACGCTGGGCCAACCCCTGCACAAAGTTTTCGCCATAAGCCATGCGTAGGCTGTGAGCTTGATTGGCCCACAAGGGTGCATGGCTGGGGTGTGCACCCACCTCTCGCGCCAGCGTTGCCCCGATGCCAAAGTCGAAGGCGTGCATGGCTTGACCGCCGGGGTCGGCGAGTTGGGGTGGCGTGCTTTGCCAGGTGCGCACGGGTGCAGCACGCATTTGCTCGGCAAAACTTCCCACGGATTCGGCAGTTGAGCTTGAGTTGGTGTTTGAGTTGAGGCGTTCGTTTGCCATCGCAACGGCCATGTCACTAAAGCTGCTGAACTGGCCTTGCCCACTGACCGCCGCGGCGCGCGCGGGGCCGCCTTGCGTTTGCGCCATGCGGCGGGTCAGGTCGGCGTTGTCGCGGTGAGCGCCCATCATTTGCTCACTGGTCTTGCCGGGTGGCGGATGCGCAATGCTGTTGGCAATCGCCTCAATGTCATCGGGGTTGGTCGCGCCCATCTCGCGCGCCAATGCCCGTCCGCGACTCATCTCGCGCTCTTGTTGCTGCTCAGCCGTGCGCCCCGCGTTGGACTGGCGCTGGCCCGCATTGTGTTGAGCGTTTGCGCCATCGGCATAGCCACGCATGAAGTTGCTGAGCATGGGCACGCGGGTGTTGCCCAGCGGTCGCGCCAGTGGGCTGGGTTCCGGTGCAGTTGCAGAAGCGTTTTGAGCGGGCGTAGCCGAAGCCGAAGAGGATGCTGCGGCACCGGCCATGCTGCTGGTCAACGATTGGCCCGCCGCGACGCTCCCAATCAGCACACCCGCTACCTGCATCAATTGCTCGCCAGCGGCAATGGCCGTGCCAAACACTTGCTTGTACACGCTGGTGTTGATGGCGATCACGGCGCTGGCCAGGCCGAGCATGACTGCGATCATCAGAATCGCCTGCGTCACACTGCTGCCTTTGGCGGCGGCCAGCAACCCCAGCGATTTGAACAACACCAACAGCATGACATTGACGATCTGGATCAGCTCCATCCGCAAGAACATGCTGAGCCAGTCTCGAAAGACAAAGCGCGTAAAAGGAATACCCTCGCAGGCGATGGCGAGCGGCGCGAGGCCGGTAATGGCCATGAGCAGGGCATAGCGGGCGATGTAGGTGATGGCCAGAATCACAATAACGATGACACCGACGATGCTGCCGATCACCAAAATGATGAGCGGCATCACCCGCGCCGCTGCGAAGTTTGGGATGAACGCCGCCACAAACTCGGCGGGGCTGACCGTGCCGTTGCTGGAGGCAATGGCATAGGCCAACGCGCCAAACGCATTGTGGGTTTGATTGACGATGCCGACTCCGTTGCCGCTGGCGAGCGCGATGAAGAACCAGCGCATCACTTCGATGGCGAGGACGTTGGTGCCATAGCCTGCGCCTGCAATGGTGCGGGTCATGGCGGCCAACCCCAGCAGCACCAGGCTCAACACCCACAGCGGCACCGCCGCCTGCGTCAGGCGTTGGCCAATCGCTTTCACCTCACCGGGCAAGGCCACGCTGCCAAATACGGCGGCCCCGGTGAAGGCATACACATGCAGCACTTCCTGCAACGGCCCACGAATCAAATCCAACTGACCCGCGAAGATGTTGCGCGTGGCTTTCTCGACTGCATCCTGGAAAGTCCTGGCCGGGAAGTAAACGGTGGCGTTGATGATGTAGCTGAACAAACTCTGCACCGCCGAGATGATGCCGCCCTGGGCGAGGTGCGGGTCTACGGGGGCGCTGAGGGGATGAGGCAATGATGGGATGGGGTGATGCGGTGGCGCAGCGCGTACGACATCCACATGGGCCAACGTGATGAAGGCAGCGAGGGCGCATGGGATGAGGGCGAACGCGATGGCGCGTAACAGCCTGTTTTGAAATGTGTCTCTCATCAGATTACTCTCCGCTACTTTGCTGCTTCGCGTTAAAAAACTGGCGCGGGGATGGGGTGCGGGATGCTCGCCATCGCCTTCACCACCTCATCGGCAAGCTGCGGCCCGGCCAGCACCAACACGATGCCGCCGATGACACCCACCAGCGCCATCATGGCGCGGCCTGCGCCCTGCGATGACCCCAGCGCGTTGTTGCTGATGAGATGCAACCCAATCCACGCACAAGCCACCGCTCCGGCAGCCCCACCCATCGCAAAAATAATCGTCAGAAAAGTCTTGGCAATCGCGGCAATTACTTCGGTCATTTTGTTTACCTCCAGAATAAGAAGGGATTGGTGATTAGGGATTAGGGATGGGTCACGAGGCGTTTCACACTCACCAATCCCTAATCACCCATCACCACTTACTACGGAACCAACGGTGCCCTAAACAACCCTTGCAACTGGTTCACCAGCGCGGGGGCTTGAAAGATGATGAACAGCGCGGCGATGATGCCGACCAGGCGATACAACACGCTGGGCACGATGTGCGGGTTGTCGGCAATCGAAGCCTCCAGAATGATTTGCACCCCGCTCCAGGCGAAGCCACAACTGGCGAGCATCGCCGCGAGCTGCATGAGCACCACCACCCAGGTGTTGATGGCGAAATTCCAATCACTCATGCCTACCTCCGGCACGCAAAGCATGGCGCAATGGCGCACTGCGTGCGGGTGGCCGCAGCAGATGGCGTTGTTGCTGCGCTTGCAACGGCAAGACGAACCAGGTTGTGTTGCTGGGTAACGGCAACGCTTGCCCAGCCGTTTGGGCGAAGTACTCCCACACGGCATGCAGTTGCCCAATCACACTGGCATGGCGCTGCATGCGCAAGGGCTTGCCCCAACCGCAACACGATTGGACGCGGCGATGGGTGGCAAATACCAGCGCCCGGCCATCGCGCAACACAAAACGCATCTCG
>JAYTNY010000571.1:0-1984 GCA_043748055.1 Roseobacter sp. | reverse complement strand
GGCCCGTTTGCTGGATGTGCCCTTCTGCATCGCCGACGCCACCGCGCTGACCGAAGCGGGTTATGTCGGCGAGGATGTGGAGACGATTTTGACGCGCCTAATTCAAGCCGCCGACAACGATGTGAGCCGAGCCGAGCGCGGCATCATTTACATCGACGAGATTGACAAAATTGCGCGCAAGAGCGGGGCCAACCCCAGCATTTCCCGCGATGTGAGCGGCGAGGGCGTACAGCAAGCGCTGCTCAAAATCATCGAGGGCAGCCGCGCTTGGGTGCCGCCCAACGGCGGGCGCAAACACCCGCAGGGCGAGTTGGTGCAAATAGACACAACCGATGTGCTGTTTATTTGCGGCGGCACGTTTGATGGGATTCACGACGTGGTCGCGGATCGCCTGAACCTGCGCGGCAGTATGAAATTTGGCAGCACGCATAACTCATCCAAAACTAAAGCCAAAGCCGCCAACCTGCTAAAAGATGTGACCCAAGACGACTTGATGCACTTCGGCTTGATTCCCGAACTCATTGGCCGCTTGCCGGTGACTGTGGCATTAGAGCCGCTGGACGAGCAAGCGCTGATGGATGTGCTAACCCGCCCGCGCAACGCCCTCACCAAGCAATACCAAAAGATGCTGAGCCTAGACAACGTGGAGCTAACGTTTAGCGAGGATGCGCTACGCACCGGCGCCGAGGAAGCCCTAAAGAAAGGCACGGGCGCGCGTGGCTTGCGCAGCATCATCGAACGCGTTTTGACAGATGTGATGTACGAAGTGCCCTCACGCCGAGACATTCGCAAAGTGATTGTGGACGCGCCGGCCATGCGCGGCCAAAGCCAGCCCAAGTTGTTGGATGCGCTGGGCCGCACCCTAGATGCGCAGCCGCCGCTGCCGTTGGATAAAGCGGCCTAGCCGCGAAATCGGATTCCAGGCTTTAGCCGGTTAGTAACTCGACTTCGTACAAAATTTTGAAGCGAGTTGCTAACCGGCTAAAGCCTGGAATCCAGTAACCTACTGGATGAACATTCGCCTCCTTGCCCGCACCTCCGAAACAAAATCTTCAACGCCGCTCATCATCGTACTGTGCATGTTGATTGGCATCGCAGTCGGCCTCGCAGCCTTCCTCGTCAATCCGCTCTATCTCATCGCAGGAGCAATTGCGCTGCCAATCGGCCTGTGGTTTGTGCGCAGCGTGCCGCGCGCGGTGCTGGCGCTGGTGTTGGTGATTGGGCTGCTGCCGCGCTTTGCTTCGCCCGCGAGACTCGGCGGCTTTACGCCCACGCTGCTCGATCTAGCTTTAATTGGCTTGCTGTTGGTTTGGTTCATCAAAGGCCGCTCGGTGCAGAACCGCCCCACCCTGCCCTTAACGCGCATCGCCATCAGCGTGCCGCTCATCTGCCTCGTCGTCGTCGCCCTCACCACGTTTATTGTGGGCCTGCCCAACGGCGCGCTTACACCGCTGGTTATTCGCCGCTTTGCAGAGATGGTGCTGAGCCTGCTGATGGTGTGGGTGCTGGCCGCCGTGCTGCGCGGCCAAGCCGAGCAAGACCGCTTTGTACGCCTCATCCTGCTGGTCGGCGGCGTGTCGGCCTGCATCGGCATCGCGCTCTACATCACGCCCGACGAGTTAGCGATGCGCCTGCTCTCGGCCTTGCGACCGTTTGGCTACCCCGATGGCCCTGGCGTGCTGCGCTTCATCCGCGACGACCCAGCGCTCTCGCAGCGGGCAACGGGTTTGTGGATCGACCCCAACGCCTTTGGTGGCTATTTGCTCATCACGGGCGCCATCAGTTTGCCCCAACTATTTGCCCGCAAGCCCGTGCTGCGTCGCTTTTGGGCCGTCGTGTGTTTTGGGTTGATTGCGCTGACGTTGGTGCTAACAGTCTCGCGGGGCGCAATGCTGGGGTTGGCGTTGGCGGGCTTTGCTATGGGCGTGTTGCGTTACCGCAAGCTGCTGCCGCTGGGCATTCTCGTATTGCTGCTCATGCTGGT
>JAYTNY010000570.1:0-2473 GCA_043748055.1 Roseobacter sp. | reverse complement strand
AACGAACTCCCTTTGGTTTGGAATAGAACGTTCTGCGAAGCGCGATGGAGCATCGGGGGTATAGCACTTGCGCAGGCCGACCTAGCTTGTAACCAGATCGGCGTTTGGGATTATATGACGGCGATGAAAATACACAGGTACATCATCTTTCACAGAAACATTCATACAATCACGGCATGGCTACTTCCGCTCAACTGCCTTCTAAGTCTTCTTATCAACCCTCAGCAAAACCCGCCTGGCATCCCGGCCCGGCGTGGGGCTGGCTGCTGTCGTTTGTCGCTTGCATCGCTGCCGATTGGTTTCTGGGCCGCTGGCTGCTGCTGCCGTGGTGGGTGTCGGCGTTTTATTTAGGGATGACAGTAATTGATTTGTTCACCTACCCGATGTTGGAGAAATGGCGTACCTGGTTGCGCCCGCGCGGCGTCATCGCCTGGTACATCGTGGAGGTGGGCGTGATGTGGATCGGCACGGGCATCCTCTTACTGTTGCTGATTCCAGTTTGGCAGAGCTGGACCTGGCGCGGGCCGCTGCTGCTGCAAATACTGGGCGGCATCGGTGTGGCGCTTTCGGTGGCGGTGGGCTGGTGGGCGTGTGGGCAGATGGGTTGGGCGCGGGTGTTGTTTGCACCTGCGCTGTTCCCACCGGGCAAGGGCGCGGAAGAAAACAAGTTGCCGCAACGCCTCGTCGTCTCTGGCCCCTACCGCTACGTGCGCAACCCGCTGTACACCACCGACATGACCGTGATGCTCTCGACGGCGTTGCTGACGCAGCACTGGCTGGTGGTCGTCACGCTCATCGTCTACATCGCTCAACTCGTCATGCAGTTACGTTTGGAAGAGCGCGAGCTGAAGCAGCGCTTTGGCGCAGCCTACGCGCGCTATTTGCAACGCGTGCCGCGCTTCATTCCTCGCCTCACACCCGTAGACCCCCAAGAAATTTACGGCGAATAGCCTTCAACCCCCGACCCCTAAAGGGGAGTCGTAGAGTAAATCTACGACTCCCCTTTAGGGGTCGGGGGTTATTTGCAAAGCTCCACACGAATACAAATCAGGAATGACACAGACGACAAACTTGCCCCGCGGCGCACGCGGCTACGCCGTGCTGTTGCAACGCAACCCCAACCTGCGCAACGTGTGGCTGGGCCAGGTCATCTCGCAACTGGGCGATTGGTTTAACACCGTTGCCGTACTGGGCTTGCTTATTCAACTCACCAAAAGCCCCGGCAGCGCCAGCCTCGTCATCGTCACCCAAATTTTGCCCTCGGCCATCGTGGGCCTGTTTGTCAGCGGGGCCATTGCAGATCGGTTTGACCGCAAGAAAGTGATGATCGCCGCCGACCTGACCCGCGCCGTCATCGCCCTCAGCTTCTTGTTTGTTAAATCGCCGGAACTGGTGTGGATGGCGTACGCCGCCACCGCCGGGTTGTCCATCGGCGGGTCATTTTTTAACGCGTCGTCGGCGGCGGGCATGCCCAACCTGGTGACCAAAGAGGAGTTGCCGCTGGCCAATGCGCTCCACCAATCCACCTTCGCCAGCATGCTGCTGATTGGATCAGCGCTGGGCGGCATCGTCACCGAGTTCTTTGGGCGCGATGTGGCGTTTGTGCTGAATGCGCTCTCGTTCGCGGCCTCGGCCTTTTTTATTTGGCGAACTACCGCCAACTTCAACGCTGCAGGTAGCCGCCAGGTAGTGGCCGGGGCCAGTGCGCTGCGCATTCTCACCGAGGGCTTTCGCTACCTCAAGCAAAATCCGCAGGCGCGCATTTACGCGTTTGCCAAGCCGTTTTATTCGTGGGTGTTTGGGGCGATTGGGCTTTACGGCGCATACGCGCTCACCATCTACAAGATTGGTGATATTGGCACTAGCCTGCTGTATGTGGGGCGCGGGCTTGGCGCGCTGATCAGCCCGCTCATCGCTATGTCCCTGTTGTCGCTCACGGACACGAAGGCGTTGGGGCGCGCCATCCGCGTCGGCATGTTCATTACTTTGTTTGGCTATGCCATTTTTGCGTTCAGCACCTCACCGCTCGTGGGCATGGTCGGCACATTCTTCGGCCACTTTGGCGCGGCGCTAGCCTGGACGTTTAGCCGCATGATTCTGCAAATTTCTACGCCAGACTATGTGCGGGGCCGGGTGATGGCGCTGGATGATGTGATGATGTCCGTCGTCACCTCGGCCTCCAACGTGGGCGTGGGTCTCATCGCCAGCACCGTCTCGCCCGAGGCGGGTGCGCTGGCGGCGGTGGGCGCAGGGCTGGTGGGCACGTTGGCGTGGTTGTGGGCGGCGCGTAAATCATAGAATAGAAAAAGATGGAAATACTGATGCCCAAAGTGGGCTTAACCATGACCGAGGGCAGCATTACCGACTGGCACAAGCGCGAAGGCGAGTTTGTGAAGAAGGGCGAACTGCTGTTCAACTTCGAGACCGAGAAAAGCACGCTGGAATATGAAAGCCCCGCCGAAGGCGTGCTGCA
>JAYTNY010000569.1:0-5176 GCA_043748055.1 Roseobacter sp. | reverse complement strand
CGCCAAAATTGAGTTGGTCATCAACGGCCAACCGATCAGCAGCCAACCGGTGCCCAACCAGCCGAACTACAACGCAGTATTTTCTTGGCAGCCCAGTGGTGTGGGCGACTTTAAGCTGAAGGCTATCGCCACCAGCCAAAGCGGCGCGGTGGCCCAATCCACAGAAACCACAGTGGCTGTGCGCGATGCAGCGGGCAGCGCCATTGACGTGCCCGCCACCACCTTTGTGATGGGTGCCGAGAACACCCTGCCCGAAGAACGCCCGCAGCGCGAAGTGAAACTAAACGCTTTTCAGATTGATCGCTTTGAAGTGACGGTCGGCGAATTTAGAAAGTTTGTGTTTGCCAAACAATACCAAAGCAGCGCCGAGCAAGCCAACAAACCCGGCGGGGAGATTTGGCGAACGGATGACATTCCCTCGCGCTACGACTACCCAGTTCGGTTTGTGAGCTGGTGGGATGCCACCAAGTTTTGCGAATGGCAGGGCAAGCGCTTGCCCACCGAGGCCGAATGGGAATACGCAGCACGTGGCAACGACGGGCGGCGTTACCCGTGGGGCAATGAGTTTGATGCCGCGCGCGTTTCGGCGAACCAAAACGTGGCGATGGCGGGTGCGTTTGTTACCAACGTCAGCCCGTTTGCGGCGTATGACATGGCGGGCAATGTGTGGGAGTGGGTGGGCGATTGGTTCGACCCGCAGTTCTACGGCTTCCCCAACGTAAACGACAACCCGCGTGGGCCAGACAAGGGCGACCAGAAAGTGTTGCGTGGCGGCAGCTTCGCCAACGGCCCAGATGACATGCGCACGACGCGCCGAATCAAAAATGACCCGACGAGTTCGCACAAGGACGTGGGGTTTAGATGTGCAAAGTAAAAAAGTTTTCAGTGGTCAGTAATCAGTTTTCAGTTGCGAGCCTGTGACTGACCACTGATAACTGACCACTGAAAACTCTCAATGTCAATGACTGAACCATTTGTAGTAAAAGCCGACAATGTAGAGCGCGTGTATGGCAGCGCCCGAGAGGGTAGCGAGAAGCAGGTGTATGCGCTGCGGGGCGTCTCGTTTGAGGTGCCGCGCGGGGTGTTTGTGGCGTTGAAAGGCCGCAGCGGTAGCGGCAAGACGACGCTGATTAACTGCATCGGTGGCCTAGATAAGCCGACGAAGGGCGATGTGTCGTTGTTTGGGCAGCGCATTAACGACTACAACGAACGACAGATGACTGAACTGCGCCGCCACAAAATTGGCTTTGTGTTTCAGTCGTTTAGTTTGGTGCCCACGTTTACGGCCTACGAGAATGTAGAGTTGTCGCTGCGGCTGGCGGGGGCGAAGACAAACAAGCGCAACACCCGTGCCCAGGAGTGTTTGGATTTGGTGGGTGTGGGCAAGTGGGCCAAGCATATGCCGTTTGAGATGAGCGGTGGCCAACAGCAGCGTGTGGCGATTGCGCGGGCGTTGGCGAATTCGCCCCAACTCATTTTGGCGGATGAGCCGACCGGCGAACTGGACAGCCAGACTGCACGCCAGGTGTTGGGTTTGATTCGTGAGTTGACCCGCCGCGAAGGTGTAACCGTGATTATGGCGACGCACGACCCGCTGAGTTTGGAATATGCTGATGTGGTGTTTGACTTGAAAGATGGCAAGATTGATGTGGTGACGCAGAAAGCGCAGGTTGACGCGTGATTTGATCCTGTTTGCAAACCAATGGCGACTGATTCCAAAGTGCAGGTACACAACCCCGCCTGGGTTGCCACCGAGGTGGCCCCAGAACTAATTGGCCGCGACCATGAATTGGCCGAGGTGACGACTGCCTTGCGTGCGCACCCATTGGTGACACTGGTTGGATCGGGTGGCATTGGCAAAACCAGCCTGGCTATGGCGACAGCATATGCCGTGGCCGATCAATTTACGGATGGCGTTTACGTGGTGCCGCTGGCCGAGGTGAACACCCAAGAGTTGTTGGTGCTGACGCTGGCCAAAGCGTTGGATGTGCGCTTGCAGCCCGCCCAGCCCTGGGCCGAGCAACTGGTTGCGCACGTGCAAGGCAAAGCCCTGTTGTTGGTGCTGGACAACTTTGAGCAACTCATAGATTGGGTGGAGCCGATTAGCCAGATGAGCCGCGCCTCACGCAAGATGAAGTTTCTGGTGACCTCGCGCGAGAAACTGGGCATTCCGATTGAGCATGCGATTGGGTTGCAGGGTATGTCGTTGCAGCCGCAAAATGCAGCGTGGTCTGCATCCGAATTATTGTTTTTGCACTATGCGCGCCGCGTGCGGCCTGGCTTTAAGTTGGATGGGGATGACCGCGAGCATGTGCAACGCATTTGCAAATTGGTGGATGGCATGCCGCTGGCAATTGAGTTGGCAGCGGCGTGGGTGTCGTTGTTGCCGTGCCGGTTTATTGCCGACCAGATTCAGCACAACATGGATTGGCTGACGACTTCGGTGGGCTTTACACATGGGCAACAGAAGAGTGTGCGCGCCGTGCTGGATTATTTCTGGGGCATGTTGTCTGCCGATGAGCGGGTCTGTTTGCAAAAGCTCTCGGTGTTTAGTGGCGGCTTCGAGCGCGATTTGGCGCAGCAGGTTGCAGGGGCATCGCTGTTCTTTCTCTCGGCACTGGTAGATCGGGCTTATTTGAGCCGAACGGATGCCGGGCGCTACTTTATGCACGAGATGTTGAAGCAATATGCTGCTGAGAAACTGAACAGCGATTCCGATCAAAAACAAGCCGCGTGCCGGAGACACGCTGAGGCGTATGGGGCATTTGCGGCGCGTACGTCTAAAGATTTGGAAGGGCCAGAGCATGTGTTTTGGTCGGCGCGATACGAGGCTGAACACAACAATTTTCGTGCGGCGTTGGCGTGGTTGCTGGGCAGCGGCGCAGACCCGGAAGGCGCACGACGCATGGCAACTCGGTTGCTTGGCTTTTGGTATCAGAGCGGCCACCTGGCCGAGGGGCGGCGTTGGATGAAGCGGGCGATAGATGCCTCAGCCGAAGAAACCGAGGCATTGGCCGATGTATTGACGTATATGTCTTTTCTGGCTTCGGCGCAGGGAGATGTTGAAAATTCCAGACAAAGTGGGTTGCGCTCTTTAGCAATTTACCAAAACCTGAATCATGCGAAGGGTGTTTCTGAGGCGTTGCACAACCTAGCTTTTAACGAAAGCACCGTCGGCCACTACGAAGAAGCCATTCGTTTGTATGAGCAGCATTTGGCGATGAAACGGGCATGCTCGGATGAGAGCCACGTCGCAATCGCGCTGCATAACCTGGCTGTGGCTTACCAGGGGCTTGGCGGGCACGACAATCTGCGGCGCGCCGCAGATCTTTATCGAGAGAGCATTGTGCTGAGCCGCGCACAAGGCGATCCAGTTGATCTGGCTTACACGATTGCGGCGCTGCCGCAGGTGTGTTTTGAATTGGATTGTGTTGAAGAAACCCTGCCCGATTTTTTGGAGGCGCTACAAGTGTTTGCCCGCAGCGATGACGTGCCTGGTTCGCTGGGGGCGCTGGAGACTGCTGCACTGATTCTGGAGAAGCATGTTGCCGCAGTCGCTAGCGAGATATGGGCTTGCTCACACATGTTGCACCGTAAATTTCAGATTGGGATGGATGTGCACCAAACCTCTCGACACCTGGCGGCAACCAACCGGTTACGCCAACACCAGGGCCAGGACGAATTTGCAGCGGCCACCGTACGCGGTGAGGCTATGTCTTTGGCCCAGGCATTGCAATTGGCGCATCAACACGTCGCATTGTTCTTATCTTAGCTATGCCTACCGAGCGAATCCTCCCGAACGTTGCTTGTAAGAGCTTGATTCTTGCAAGTTCAATCTTCGGGAGGATGAGTTCCGTTAACGACCGAGTCACTTAACCTATGCCTACTGCCGTCCATTTCCAAAACGTCTCGCGCATTTTTAACAATGAGGTTCGCGCGGTAGATGACGTGACCTTTGATATTGACGACGGCGAATTTTTTACCATGCTGGGGCCGAGCGGCAGCGGCAAAACCACGTGTTTACGCATGGTGGCTGGGTTCGACCAGCCCACCTCGGGCGCAATCAGCCTGCATGGCACCGACGTAAGCAGCCTGCCGCCCTACGAGCGGGATGTGAACACCGTGTTTCAGGATTACGCGCTGTTCCCGCACATGAGCGTGGCCGACAACGTGGGCTATGGCCTGATGATTAAGCGTGCGCCCAAGCCCGAACGCGAGCAGCGCGTGCGCGAGGCGTTGGAGTTGGTGCAACTGGTGGGTATGGACAAGCGCAAGCCCAGCCAGCTTTCGGGCGGGCAGCGTCAGCGCGTGGCGTTGGCGCGGGCGCTGATTAATAAGCCGCGTGTGCTATTGCTGGACGAGCCGCTGGGCGCGCTGGATTTGAAGCTGCGGCAGCAGGTGCAGATTGAGTTGAAGGCCATTCAACAACGCCTGGGCATTACCTTTGTGTATGTGACCCACGACCAGGAAGAGGCGCTGACGATGAGCGACCGCATTGCCGTGTTTAACAAAGGCAAGATTGAACAAGTTGGTTCGCCTGAAGAGTTATATGAGCGACCGGCCACGGCGTTTGTGGCGGGCTTCATTGGCACATCCAATTTGCTTGCGGGTGAGGCGGCTCGCGCGGTGTCTGGTGCGAATCACACTATTACGATCCGACCCGAGAAGATTGCGCTGTGCGAGCCGAATGCGCTTGTTGATGACGGTTCCGTCAGCGCGTTGGGCCACGTGAAAGAGAAAATCTATCTGGGCATGTATCACCGCTACATGGTCGCGCTAAACGAGGGCGGCGAGTTGACGGTGGTGGCGCAGAATCGTGGAGTTGCGCACAGCGACTTTAGAGTTGGCGATGAGGTGCGGTTGGTGTGGGGTAGGGAGTTTATGAGGAGGGTGGGCACGTAAACTTGTTACGTTAATGATTCAATAATATCAATGCAAAAAACTCTAGCTTTTGATATCTGTTCATCAGTGAGTTTATCCTGATTACGATGAGAATATTTATTTCTAACGTCCCGCAAAAATTCGGCTCTCTCTTGGAAGCGCTGTTTGCGTGAGCCGGGGTCAGTTGTTGCTAGACTAACGAACCGATCTTGAAATTTTGGCCATTCAGTTCCAAGTCGGATCAAATAAAAAAGATCTGGAAAGTCTGTGCCCGTAATCATTTCAGAATTAGAAA
>JAYTNY010000568.1:0-3830 GCA_043748055.1 Roseobacter sp. | reverse complement strand
GGCCAAATTCAGCGCACTGCCGCCGCCCGCATGTTTATCCGAGATGCCGAACTGCTGGTGTTCGACAGCCTTTCTAGTGCGCTGGATGTGGAGACAGAGGCGCTATTGTGGGAGAGATTGGGAATTGGGGAATCTCCAATCTCTAATCCCAAGTCCCCAGTCACCGTCCTAGCCGTCTCACATCGCAAAGCCGCATTACGGCGGGCCGATCACATCATTGTGCTGAAGGATGGCGGCATCGACGCGCAAGGCAAATTGGATGCGTTGCTGCGCACCTCGGAAGAAATGCAGCAGTTGTGGCAGAGCGAAGAAGCAAAGAAGCAATAAACCAACACTCACGCCTGGCTTCTAACAGATTGCTGTCAGTCCTCTCACTTAAATCTTTCCATAAAGGAAACGCTCTCTTGGCTGAGACCTATGTTGAAAGAGCGTCATGTTGCGACTAATGGCTATTCGCCCTGCTAAGTGCCGTATGCATTGTGAAGCACTGCAATGAGTTTGCAGCTTTAGCGAAATCAATCGGCCAAGCAACAAAGGTTGAATGTGTTTGTTAGAATGCCAAAAGCGATGGATAGCGTCAAATCTTTGCAAAAAACTCACATATTGGGGACGCTGAGCTTGCGTATTTGGTTGGGCCTGTTCTGCGGTCTGCTTACGTTGGCGCTGTCGTTATTGGTCGCCTATGTGGCTTACGCCTTCTCAAGAGATACGCTGCTGGCTAAGGGTATTTCCGACACAACCCATATCTCGCGTGATCTGTTTTGGAAAGTCTTTGGGATCGGCACCTTAATCAGCGTGATCAACGCTGGTTTGTGTTGGTTTTTTGCCAATCGGCTCACCCGTCCGGTAACAGAATTGGCATCAGCGGCGGAGAGGATCAAGCTGGGTCGGCCCCATCAGCTTGTGCAGGTGTCTGAGGGTTCTACAGAGGTGAACTCTTTGACGCAAGCCCTCAACTCGCTATTTACCACGTTGACGGCGAGAGAGCGAGAGCTAAAGGCTCTGAACGACAGCTTGGAACGCCGGGTGAGCGAACGCACACTAGAACTGGTTTTAACCAATGATTCGCTGGGGAACCAGGTGGAAGAGAACAAGCGCCTGCAAGAAGAGCAGGAGCAACTGATGTCGAACCTGGTGAAAATTGCCAGCACCGATTTTCTGACGCAGACCTTTAACCGCCGCACCTTGTTTCAGGTGGGGGCCGAGGAGTTTCGTTACAGCCGGGCGTATAACAAGCCGCTATCCGTGCTGATGCTGGATATTGACGACTTTAAGCAGGTGAACGATGCGTTTGACCATGCCGCCGGCGACGAAGCCATACAAAAAATAGCCCAGCGCTGCCGAGAGCTGATCCGCGACACCGACACGATTGGCCGCTATGGCGGTGAAGAATTTGTGATTGTGCTGCCCGACACGGATGCCGAAGCCGCTAGATCGGTGGCCGAGCGTTTGCACCAGGGTGTAACAGATGCCGGGCGCACCCTATCTTTTAGCGACAGGTTGCACGTCACAGCCAGCATCGGCATTGCCACGGCTTCGCTCGATGTTGTGGATTTCGCTGCGCTGGTCGTCAAAGCCGACCATGCGCATTACGTGGCAAAGCACAACGGCAAGAATCAAATTAGCGCGGCGTAGCGTAGTAGGGGCGAGGCATGCCTCGCCCTACGCTTTGGCCGATTGGCGAATTTTTCGCACCGTAAGCAAAAACAGCAATGCGCTGAGCAGCAGCGACACCAGGGTAAACGCGATAAACGGCGAAATAACTTTTACGCTGTAGCCAAATGGCCCGATTACTGAACCGTTGATCATCCAGATGTCACCCGTCCGCTCGAAGCCTTGCAGGCTGAACACCAGCGACAACACCGGGTTGAAACACACCGCCGTCCAGTAAATCACGGCAGTTGGGTCCAGCACAGCCGGTGCGGCACTTGCGCTAATCATGCGTGGGCCAGACCACATGCGCAACAATGGCTCGCTAATCACCAACACCAACGGAATCCCAATCAACACCACCAGCACCGCAATAAACGTGATGACGACAGCCGCCAATGTGGTTTTGGCGCGGGCCGAGACATACAGCCCCAGCGTGGAAAACAGCAACGCCGAGGCGACAATAACGGACAGGCCCATGATGATTTGCGCCTCTTGAATGCCGCCCAGCAAAAAAGATAACGCCGCGAGTGGCAACGAGGCGAACACCAACAGGCCAATAAAGCTGAGCACCGAAACCAGCTTGCCCCACACAATTTGTAGCGGCGTAAGCAACGTGGTCAGCAAAATTTCGTAGGTCTGGCGCTCGCGTTCGCCAATAATGGCGCTGCTGGTGGCCGCCGGAGCGACGATGCACACCAGTGCAATTTGGATGCCGATGGTGATGTAGAACACGATGCGCCCCACCTCGCCGTTGTTGCCGGGGTTAAATTCGCTTTGCGCCACCCCGCTGGCATACACCAACATCGCCAGCCCAGCCGCAATCAACAAATACACGGTCAGCACCACATAGGCCCGTCCGCCACGCATGCGGCTCTGCAATTCTTTGCGGGTGATTGGGCTGAGGACGAGTCTTTGGCGGAGAGAACGGAGGCGCATGTGGGTGAATGGTGATTAGGGAATAGGGATTAGGGATTGTGATTCACTAATCCCTATTCCCTATTCCCCTATTTGTCCGTAGGCCGAATCACAATCCCATGCTCGGTTTGCTCGATGATGGCGCGTTTGCCAATGCCGAGCTTTTCGCGCATCTCGCGGGGGATTTGCACGCGGCCTGCGCTATCCAGCACGGCCACTTCTACAAACTCTTCGGGGGGCTTGGCTTCGCCCGCCATGCTGAGCAGGGTTTGCTCGATGTTGCCAGACCGCACAATTTCGCTGCTGGTCTTACCATCCCGAATAGCGACGACGCGGCCTACTTCTTCGGCAATTTTGGCATCGTGCGAGACGATGAGCACGGTGATACCGTCTTTCTCGGCCAGCTCCCGAAACAGCGCGAAGATTTTGCGCGAGGTCTGCGTATCCAACTCGCCGGTGGGTTCATCGGCCAGCAATAGCTTGGGGGCGTTGGCAAGGGCCACTGCGATGGCCACACGCTGCTGCTCGCCGCCGGATAGCTGACCCAGGCGGTGGCTGCGGCGAGTATCCAGCCCGACACGGGCCAGCAGTTCGCGGGCGCGCTCTTTGCGCTTGCTGCGGCCACTCAGCAACATGGGCGCTTCCACGTTTTCTTCAGCGGTCATGTAGGGCAATAGGTTTCGGCTTACTTGTTGCCACACAAAGCCCACTTTGTCGCGCCGATATTTGTCCAGCGCGCCATCGCTCAGCTTCAGCAAGTCCTGCCCATCCACCAGGGCAGTGCCTGCCGAGGGGCGGTCTAAGCCACCCAGCACATTCATCAGCGTGCTTTTGCCGCTGCCCGACGAGCCAATGATGGCCGTGCATTCGCCTTGCTCAATAGTCAGCTCCAGCCCTTGCAAGGCAAACACTTCAATGTCGGCCACCTTGTAGATTTTGACGAGGTTTTCGCAGAGGATGAAGCTCATAAATGGTGAATAGTGAATAGTGAATAGTGAATAGTGACATCATCGATCACTATTCACTAATCCCTAATCACCATTAACTAATTCCTACTCTCCAGCAAACCGCGCCACGCCGCCACTGTCTTGCGGCCCCAAGCTGTGCGTTGGTCGGGGGACATGGAATACACGGTTTGCAGCAGGCGGGTGCGGGTGATCGGGGTCATCTTTTCCAACGGCTCGTGGGCATCGCGCACTTCGGGGTGGTCGTTGGCCCACTCGGCGTGGCGGCGCTCCATCTCGGTGGTCAGCTCGCCAATG
>JAYTNY010000567.1:0-1975 GCA_043748055.1 Roseobacter sp. | reverse complement strand
CGTCATTCGTCGCTCGTCGCTCGTCATTTTGAGATGTCTGGAAAAGTGAAGTTTGTAGAACCTGGCAGTGCGGCCGCAGCGGCGGGGCTGTTGGCGGGGGATGAGGTGCACGCTATAAACGGGCATGAGTTAATCGACGTGATTGACGCCCAGTTTTATGGTGCCGACGATGACTTGGTGATTGCGTTTGCGCGCGGCGGTGTGCAGCACGAAGTGCGCGTGCAACGCGCATTTGGGCAGGCGTTGGGCATCGAGTTTGAGCACCCCACATTTGATATTGACATTCGCCGTTGCAATAATTTGTGCCCGTTTTGCTTTGTGCTGCAAAACGCGCCCAAAATGCGCCGCACGCTGTATATCAAAGACGACGACTATCGCTACTCGTTTTTGTTTGGGCATTATGTGACGCTGACGAATTTGGCCGAGCGCGACTGGGCCAAGATTGCCGAGCAGCGCCTCACGCCGCTCTACGTCTCGGTGCATGCCACGGATTTGGAGACGCGCCGCCAGTGTTTGCGCAACCCCAACGCCCCCGAAATTCTGGGGCAGCTTAAATGGCTGGCCGAGCGCGGAATCCAGGTGCATACCCAGCTTGTTGTTACGCCGGGGCTGAACGATGGCGCGCAACTGGAACGCAGCATTCGTGAGTTGGCGGCGCTGCACCCGAATGTGCTCTCTGCCACAGTGGTGCCGGTGGGGCTAACGCGGCATCACAAATATGGGCACCGGGCGCACCGGGTGGCCGAGGCGGCTGATTTGGTGAAAACGGTGCAAGGCTGGCAGAAGCAGTTTCAATCCGATTTGGGCGTGCGCTTCGTTTATCTCACGGACGAGTGGTACTTAATCAGCCAAAAGCCGCTGCCCGGCAAGAACGCGTATGACGGCTACCAACTGCAATCCAATGGCATGGGCATGGTGCGAGACTTTTTGGACGAGTGGGGCAGGGTGAAGCGTAGCGAATTGCGAATGACGAATGACGAATGGCAAACAAAGACCACACAACGACGGAGCCAGGCCAATACCAAGCCCCAAACCTTCCAACTTCAAACGCCAACCTTCAACCCTATCTTCAAAACCGCCACGCTGGCCACCGGGGCGCTGTTTGCGCCAACCTTAAAGAAGACTGTGGCAGAATTTAACAACCTGACGCAGTTAAGACTGGACGTAACGACAATTGTGAATGAGCACTTGGGAGATGGCATCACCGTGGCGGGCTTGCTGCCAGGGAACGATGTCATCAAGCAGCTTAGCTTGATGGCGGAATCGCTCGGAGAAATCGTTATTCTGCCCAGGCTCATGTTCGATCATCCCGACAGCATCGCGCTGGACGATGTCTCGCCGCTGCAAGTGGCGCAGGCGCTAAACCGGCCCGTGGCGTTGGCTGATTGGATGGGAGATGTTGTAGACGCGTTAACAGGCCGCAATAAACTGACGTTTTACCCAGATGCCAATTCCCTAACCGTGCCGGTGGTGCGCGAAGGCGGGTGGGCAGTGGAGAAGTATTTGTGATGAGGGATTAGGGAATGGTGATTCGTGATTGGAAATGCCGATCTATCACGAGTGAACTATCACGAATCACTAATCCCTAATCACAAATTACCGTTCTTAGGAGGAGTATGAATCGAAAAAATTTTGTTCGAGCAGGCTTAGCCGCAGCCATGGTCGCTGTGCTGGCGTTGTCCAACGCGGGCACTGCGGTTTACGCCAACACTGAGTTAGGAGCCGTGGTGGCGCAGGTGGGCGAGGTGACGGTGATTACCGACACGCTGAACGTGCGCAGCGGCCCCAGCACGGCAGACCCGATCATTGGCAAGCTGACCTGCGGCCAAAAGGTGCAGCCGAACGGCAAGACCGCCGATGGCTCGTGGTGGCGCATTCCGTTTGCCAGCGGCAACGGCTTTGTGTTTGCACAGTTTGCCACCCAGGGCGGCACATGTGGCAACCCGGCGGCGGCAGCGCCCGCTGCTGCGGCAGC
>JAYTNY010000566.1:0-5530 GCA_043748055.1 Roseobacter sp. | reverse complement strand
GAGATTCTACAGACTTTTCAGGGATAGAGATACGGTTGATTGGGCTGTTGCGCTGGCTCAATCTTCTCGGCCACAACCATGGGCATCTTCTCGCCTGCGAACTCGCCCAGTTGCAGCTTGCCGGTCACGCGCACCCAGCTATCGGCTTTCAACGTTTTGGCATCGGGCGTTTGCACCAGCAGGCCCAGCGCCGTCGCATCGGCCACGCAACAGCTAATGGCGAAGCGCGACACCCAGAACTCGTTCTCTTTGCTGCGCGGGTCTTTGTAGACAAAGCCAATCACATCAGTTTGCTGCCCGTTAAATTTGCTCAGGTCTTCGGTGCGAGAAAAGTCGCGCAACCAATCCAGAATGCTCTTTGGCCCGCTTTGCACGCGCTGGGCTTGCACGGTGTTGCCGGGCCGCACCGGCGCGCTTAACCCAATGCCCCGGCTTTCGATGGCGCTGGCGCTGAGCGGCCGAGCCGGAACCAACAACCCCAACACCGCCGGAATGGCAACAATGGCGAGGCCGAGGGCCGAGGTGCGGGCGTGAGAGACGGGGGATTGGGGATTAGGGATTAGGGATTGGTTAGTATCGGACTTCTGACTTCTGACTTCTATCAGTCTGTACGCCATCGTTAGCGCCAGCACAACAAACAGCAGCACGGCCACCAGCGAGAGCCACGCAAAACGCTGGCTGATGTAAAACGCCAGCGTGCCGCTACTGATCTTTGCGTAGAACATGAGGCCACTTGCAGCTAGCACGGCGGCTTTGAGGATGTTTTTTAGTTTGGGGTTCATAAGAATGAGTGAATAGTGAATGGGGATTAGGGATTGGCGGGAATGAATCACCAATCCCTAATCCCTATTCACCATCCGCTTTTGCATAAACTGCTCTGCCGCATAAAACACAATGTGTGCGTCTGGCTCTTGGGGCAGCACGTGGCCGCTGTTCTCTAGCCACAGGGTTTGTTTGTCTTTGCTGCCGCAGATGGCGCACAGGGTTTTCATGCTGTTCGGCGCAATGGTCGCATCTTTTGCGCCTTGCATAAAGATGACTGGGGCGCGCATCTCTGGCAATTCTTTCACCACGTGGTCGTTCAGCGCCATCAGCTCGGCAATCGCATCCAGCGGAATGCGCACGCTGTTTTGAATTTGTTTTACCACGCGCGGGTCGTTCAAATCCAGGCTGATGCGCATGCGGTCGGCCACGCTTTTGCGCACATCCGGGTTCTTAAAATCGGCGGCTTTTAACGGGTAGTGATAGGGCACAACGTATTTGGCGAAGCGCACCAGCTTGGCGCGGGCATCGTTTATGGCGGATGGCGCTGCCAACGAGATCACCCCTTTCACCCAATCTGGGTAGTGCGTGGCGAGGTGTAGCGAGATCAATCCACCCATGCTTTCGCCCGCCACAAAAACCTGTTGGCATTGCTGGGCCAGTTGCTCCAGCGAGGCTTTAGCAGCATCAGTCCACTGCTGCCATTTGTAGCCTTTTAGTCGTTCTGGCGTAGCGCCATGCCCCGGCAGCAAGATGCCGCGCACGGTGTAGCCTTTCTTTGCCAAGTATTCACCCAGCGGGCGCATCTCGGCGGGGGTGCCGGTGAAGCCATGAATGCACAACACACCGACTTGGGCATGCTGGCCGCCCACGAAGGCAAAAGGCTGATGCTCCGGGGCAATGGTGTCGAGGGCGATTGCGTCCTGTGTCACAGCAAAACTTATTTGGGCGACCAGAAGGCCAGCGACCCAAACGTCAGCACGCGAAAATCGATGCTGCCGGATGCCTCAGTCTCCAGCACGAAGTCTTTCGACTGTGTACCGTTGCCATACGAAACAGTGAACACCAACTTGTTGCTGTCCGGCGACCATATGTTGACGGCGCGGGCGTAGCGGTCGAACTCGGTGGTCATGCGGCGAAAGGCTTCGGTTGGCTCTAGGTAAAACAATTGGCGGGCGGCTTTGGTGGCAACCTGAATGGTCTGCAACAAGAAGATGCCTTTGGGCTGCGGCGGCGTCACATCGTAGCCAGGGAAATTCGGGTCAATCTCGGTGGCGCTGGCGCGGCTGAACGTAGCAATGCGCGTGCCATCTGGCGACCAGAAGAACGCGACAACGGGAAGCTGAGTGAGCACTTTGTCCTCGCCGTTGTTCGCATCAATCACATGCAGCGGGTTGCCGGGTTCCTGGCTGGTGGGGTCTTGCACGGTATAGGCCAGCTTGGCACCCGCAGGCGACCAGCTAAAACTGATGTTGCCCTCGAACGTGGTCAACATCTTAAGCGCCTTGCCATTGCGATCTGCCAACATCAATTGGTTCTTGTTGCCGTTGCGCTGCGTCACCAGCATAAAGTTGCCATCTGGCGAGAAGCTGGGCGCGATAAACGACTGCGTGCCTTTGGCTTCAATTTGTTGGGTTGTGTTGGATTGGGCATCGAACAGTGACAGGCTATCGTTGGTGCTGTCGGGCGTGCCAATCTTGGCTACCATCGTGTTGCCATCGGGGTTCCAGTGCCACGCCGCCGTCGTGCCCGTAAAGATGGCGCGAGACTGGCCGCCAGTAGCGTTGACCAAGTTCACGGCATACGACGCGTCTTGCGTTTCTTTGGTCAAAAAAGCGAGCCTGGCGCTATCGGGCGACCAATCCAAATACGGCACCTCGTGGCTGTTGGAGAGATATAGCTCTTTGAGCGGGCGTTTGCCATCGGCGCGGGCCACATAGACGGCGCTGGAGAGCAACTCGCCGCTGCCACCGCCGCGCTGAATCATCACCACGTCTGGGCGCTTCTCTACCCGCGTTCCGGGCGGGGCTTGGCGCACCTGTTGCTGGCCGTCTGCGCCTTGCTCCACCACGCCGCTGCTGGGGCCGCGCTCAATCGTCACGCTCTCTGGCGAAAGCTCAATCGTCGTAGTCACGTTGGATCGTCGCGCGGTCACCTCAACCAAGGCCAACTGCTGCCCATCCGGTGCCCACACGGGCAGGTTGTAGAGGGTGAACACGCCGTTCTTGCCTGGCGCGTCGGCTGTCATACGCGAGGCATCGCGGGTGATTTGCACCACATTGCCGCCGGTCTGATCCATCACCGAGATATTGCCGTCTTCCAACATGACTGCGATGCGGCCCACGCGCTTTTCCAGCATGGTAGCTGTGTCGTTTTGCGCCAGGCGATACGACTGGGGCAGCTCGATGCGCGGGCGTTGAGTGGTTGTATTGCACGCGGCCAGCGTGAACAAAAGTGGAGGCAATGAGAGAAAAATGGCGATGTAATTGAGTTTTTTCATGGGAATTCCACCTGGGTTGCAAAAGAATTATTGTGGCGACCAAAACGCCAGCGAGCCAGAACCAACGCGGCTAAGCGCGAAGGTGTTTTTAGATTTGTTGAACGCAGCGACACCGATATCCACCTTTTCAGTATCGGCGTTGATCGTGATGAAAACCAAGTTGTTGCTATCAGGCGACCAGGGTGTAACCGCGCGCGAGTATTGATCGAAGAACTGAAAGAACTGCAAGAAGTCGCGGGTGGGCAAGGTGTCGGCTACTTTGATGGCGTCGCCGGTTTGAGCGTCAATCACCTCGATGCGCAATGCGGTGTTGCTGTTCTGCTGGGCGGGCGCGACCAGCTTGTTCGCACTGGAACCGAGTTGTGTCGGTTGTGCATCTTGCGCCAAAGAATACAGTGCCAGCTTTGTACCATCGGGCGACCAGAAGAACATCATGCCATTGCGCTTCACATCCGCGCGCTTGCCTGTCTTCAAGTCCAAGATACTCAACTGGCCGGGTTGTTGCAAAGGCGACACCGTATCCAAGTAAGCGATTTGCGTTCCGTTGGGCGACCAAGCAAAGAACGCCCCAGCATTCATGCGGGTAATGGTGCAAATGATCTCGCCTGTGGCATCGGCCAGCATCAAGTCATCCACTTCGCGGTCCACGCTCAACACAAACAACATGAACTTGCCATCTGGCGAGTAATGTGGCGATTGAAAGCGACCGGGCAGTGACTCGATGCGCTCGATGCGGGTGAGGGTGTTCTGTCCGCCGTTGTTGGCGATGCCGTCAATCATGCTAATCACGCTAATATGAGCATCGCCGCCGTTTGGCGAATAGGTGCCGCCGAGATGTGCGACGATGGCCGAAGAATCGTTGCGCCAATGCCAGTAGGCTGAGCTGCCCGAGTCCAGCACCGAGACCGCGCCACCGGTTTTGTTCACGGTGCGAATCTCGCCTGCGCCACCGCCAATGGTTAAGAAAGCCACCGTCTCGTTATCTGGTGACCAATCGATGTAAGGGATGTTGCCCTCGGCGGTGGTGTAGAGGTCGATCAGTTTGGGCTTCTCTGCGGCTGCGGCCACATGCAGAGTTTGGGTTATGCTGCCCGCTGTCGCGCTGGTGCTCACGCTCACAAAAGCCAACGATTTGCCATCGTTAGAGAATGTAGGGAACTGATAGACGCGCAGTTCTTGTTTTTCGCGGTCAATAAAGCCGTCAGTGGTGATGTCTATTTTCTTGCGACCAGCGGCATCGGTCAGCGCCACGTTGCCATCGCTGGTGATGTAAACGATGTTGCCTGGTGATTTAGATGGCTTGGGGGTCAACTGAGCCAAGTCTGGTTTCACATCGGTGCAGGCTGGGGCGGCAGGTTGGACGTTGGCAACGCGTGGGGTGGTGGTGGATGGCGCTGCTGTTGGGGCAGCTACCTCGCTTTTGGCAGTGGCTTTTGGCGCGGCCTCGGCGGACGCGTTGATGGTGGCAATGGGCGCGGGGGTGCGGGTAGGTTCGAGCGAGGAGTTGGTGTTGTCGGAGCGCGCGGCACTACATCCCACTGCCAAAACAGCAGCCAAAACGCCCAATGAGAGATGTTTGAATTGATATGCCTGCGCCCGCATGCCGAACCTCCAGCCCAATACGAAGCCACTGCTTCACGAATCCGGCTGATATACGCCTGCAAGCTGAGATAGGGCTTATAGGTAGACGTGTGAGGGGAAAAGCAAAACGAACAGGTTATTCACCTGTTCGTTTTAGCATGATCCGCGTAGGACTTGAACCTACAACCAATTGATTAAGAGTCAACTGCTCTGCCAATTGAGCTAGCGGACCGTCTATTGGGTGGTTGACCCCTTTTTGGCTAAAGTCAACTGCTGTGTTGACACCGCCGCTTTGGGTCAATTCCCCCGCTCCCTGTCGAGTCAACTCCACGTTTATTGCCTTCCTCGACCAGAGTTAATGTTACCAAAATCAATAGGTGTTGACAAGAGTTTCGCACATTGCACATTTTGCTATGGCCGTTCGAAAGTCATGACTTGCCACAAATGCAAGTTAAGAGCGAGTCCGGGCTGAGCATTGAACGCACGCCGTGATTCAGCAAACTATAATTTACTCATACCAAACGCCTAATTGGGCTTAAGTGATCATATTCGATGAACATTACTATTCAACCTTCACTCGACGGTATTGCAGGAGATCGCTTACGAGCTTTTGCTGTTCAACTTGCTGATTCGCATTTGAACTCAGAAACAATCCGAAGTCTACTCACACGTGAGTCATCGTGGGCT
>JAYTNY010000565.1:0-2750 GCA_043748055.1 Roseobacter sp. | reverse complement strand
GTCTATCTTGGCCGCGTCCAATAACTCATCGGGCACGCCGGTGAAGTAGCTACGGAACATGAGTGCGCAAATGGGGATGCCAAAGATGCAATGCACGAAAATTAATCCGGCCACCTTGCCATACAGCCCCACCGCTTGCAGCATTTGCACCATGGGGATTAGCACGCCCTGATACGGCAGAAACATGCCAAACAAGAACAGCAGAAAAATAACGTTGGAGCCTTTGAAGCGCCACTTGGAAAAGATATAGCCATTGAGCGAACCCAGCAGCGACGAAATGATGGACGCAGGCACGGTGATGAGGATGCTGTTGATAAAACCAGAGCCGATGCCGCCTTCTATCCAGGCGGTGGTAAAGCCTTCAAACGTAAGCCGTTTGGGCAACTGCCACATCTCGGCAATATTCACCTCATCAAACCCTTTGAGACTGGTGACCACCAGGACGTAGATGGGCATGAGGAACCACAGCGCGGCGATGGCGAGAAACACATAGATGCCAACCCGGCTTAGCGATAAGCCCGGGCCGCGTTTGGCTTTGGGTGCGTTATTACGTGAATTGATCGTCACTGCGCTCATTGCTCCACCTCTTTCTTGGCGCTAATCAAATAGGGAATCACCAAAATCACCGAGATCAAAATCATCACCGCACCGATGACGGCGCTGAGTGAATAGCGATTGGCGAGAAACGTCTGCTCGAACATATGAAACGCCAGCGTGTCGGTGGAGAAGGCCTGGCCGCTGCCACTCATGGCCGCCACAATGTCGAAGGCGCGAATGGCGCCCATACCGGTTAGCACGATGGCGGTAAACGTAATGCCCGACAGCATGGGAATAATAATGTGACGATACAGCGTGATGGTGCTGCAGCCGTCAATCATCGCCGCCTCGCGCACTTCTTGCGAGATGCCGCGCAGCCCAGCCAGATACAGCGCCATGATGTAACCCACAAACTGCCACGAGGCCGCGATGGTAATGAACAAAATGCCAAACGTGGGGTGCCCGTACCACAGCGATTTGAACGCGCCCATCCCTGCGCCTTCAAGCAACAAGTTAATGCCGGAGTCCGGGCGCATCACCCAGCGCCAGGCCACCCCGGTCACAATGGCCGACACCGCAAACGGGAAGATAAAAATGGTGCGGAAGACCGCCTCGCCTTTGATGCGCTGATCCAGAATAGCCGCCAGCAAAAAACCAAACACGATGCACTGCACAATAAAGCCTGCGGCATACATGATGAGGTTGCGAATGTCGGTCTGGAAGCGGCTATTGGAGAGCATCATCTGCCAGTTGCGCAAGCCAACAAACGTGTAATCGGGGACGACATCGTTCCAGTTCACCGCCGAAATCCAAAACGTCCAGCCAATAAAGCTATAGATAAACACAGCAACGGCGATGATGGACGGCAGAAGCACAAGCACCGCAAGCAACATATCGCGGTTGATGCGCATTTTGTGTTTACGCGCAACGGTGGTGGCAGGGGCGGCTATAGTCATAAGGGGAATCTACTCGCGTGGGCGTGTCTGCGCAAACGTAACCACTATCAAGAGCATCCTGAGCGCTCGGCGCAGCGCCGCGTCGAAGGATGCGGACGTGGCGGAACTTCACTGGTTTAACTCGACATAGAGCGCATCCTTCGACTGCGCTCAGGATGCTTTGCCGCGCAAACAAACCAGGTTTTTTGTAAAAACCTGGTTTGTTTGCGCAGGAACGTTCGTCACTAACTCTACTTGTAGCCAGCCAACTTGGCTGCATCTACCAGCTTGCCCTGCGCAGCGGCACTGTCTTTGCTGGTCACAAACTCGGCGGCGATATTGTTGAAGTCGTTGACAAAGCTCTCTTTGGCGGCTGCACCGTGAACAATCGAACCCACGATCTTGTTCGAGGCGAAGTCGGCAATAGCTTGCTTCTGATAGTCATCGTACTTCGACAGGTCGGCATCTTTGCGCGCCGGGATGGAACCCTTGAGTGGGTTGAACGCATCCTGGCCTTCCTTGCTACCGCACACCTTTAGCCAATTGATGACGTTGTCGCGGTTCTTGACACCCTTCGGCAAACCAAACGAGTCCGACAAAGCCAGGAACGTGCCAGAAGTACCGGGCGCAGTTGCCCAACCAAAGTCCGTAAACTTCTTCGACTTGTAAAAGCCGTTCGTCCAGTCGCCCATGATGTTGCTGGCGGCTTTGCCTTCCACCACCAACGCATCGGTGTCGCCCCACTGCAAGGCAGCGTAATTTGGCACGGCGTAATCCAACATGCGCTTCAGCGTCTCGAGCGAACTCTTGATGCCCTCATCGCCCCAGGTTGTTGCGCCGGTGAACAGGCCTGCATACTTGTCTGCGCCCAGTGTCGCCAACATGATGTTCTCCAGCTCGTGCGCCGAGTAACCTGCGCCCGAACCCGCCATCGAGGCCATTGCAATGCCCTTGCTCTTCAGCTTGTCGGCAATGGCGAAGTACTCGTCCCACGTGGCTGGGGCCTTGTCTGCGCCCACCTCGGCAAACAGCTTCTTGTTGAACCAAATCACGTTAGAGCGGTGAATATTCACCGGCACTGAGTAGGGCTGACCCTTGTCGCCCGAAAGATCAATCACGCCCTGGGGGAACGCCTCGTTCCAACCCTCGGACTTGAACAAATCGGACAGCGACTCCATCTTGTCGGCCACCACGTGGGTGTCCACCAACTCGCGGCCCAGGTGCACCTGGAACGAATCAGGCGGATCGCCACCCAACATACGCGTCTTGAGGACGGCT
>JAYTNY010000564.1:0-2486 GCA_043748055.1 Roseobacter sp. | reverse complement strand
ACAAAGCAAAGCTTATATCTTCTGCATCCGTTGTTGCGTCGGTTTGCCGTATCGTCTCAGACCCCCGACCCCTAAAGGTGAGCGGCGGGGTCGGGGTTGGTCTAACCACAAAACTCCGCCACCACCTCGTGCAGCACCTGCACACCCCAGGCCAGGCTTTCGATTGCCACCCGCTCGTCGTGGCCGTGTACCAGCTCGGCAAAGTGTTCACCGGGCCTAAATTTCATCGGCGAGAAGCCATAGCATTTGGTGCCCAGCTTGATGAGGTGCTTGGCATCCGTCGCGCCCGTCATCATCATGGGGATTGGAATCGCATTCGGGTCGTGCTGCTTCAGCTTGGTTGCGATGAATTTGTAGAGCGGTGTATTAAAGTCGAACTCGGCGGGCGGTGATTCGCTGTCCAGTTCAAATGAAATATGACGGGCATCGTCGCCCAATACGGCTTCCAGCTCTTCAATCATTTTCTCGCCATCAAAGCCGGGCAGCGTGCGGCAATCCAACACCGCCGTCGCCTCGGAGGGAATCACGTTCGTCTTCATGCCTGCTCTTAGGCCGGTGGGCGAAACGGTGTTGTGCGTAACGGCGCGCAGCTCGGCCAGCAGGTTCGGGTCGCGCAGCACCGCATCCAGTGCAAACTCGTTCATGCCGCTGGAGGCCAGCGCCCGCAGCGCCGCTCCCTGCGCGCCGCCCAAGCCATCCGCCAGCCCACCGATAAAGTGCTGGGCGGTAGCCGTCATGTGCATGGGCAACTTGGCGCGGCCAATCTTGTCCACCGCGCGGGCCAAATACACCACCGCGTTTTCGTTGTGCGGCACGCTGGCGTGGCCGGGCTTGCCGCGTGCAATCATGCGCATCCAGGCCGTGCCTTTCTCGGCAGTTTGTATCGGATAAAAACACTTGTTGCCGACGTACATCGAGAAGCCGCCGAACTCGCTGAGGGCATACTCGGCGCGCAACAGCTCTGGGTGCGCATCGGTCAGCGGGCCAATGCCCTGGTTGGTGTCGGTTTCTTCGTCGGCGGTCATGGCAAAAATAATGTCGCGTTGTAGGGGCGAGGCATGCTTCGCCCCTACGGCTCTGGCGATGGCGAGGAACACCGCCAACTGCGCCGCGCCAATGCCTTTCATATCCAACGCACCCCGGCCATACACATAGCCATCTTTGATCACGCCGCCAAACGGGTCCACGCTCCATTTCTCGCGCTCCACCGGCACCACATCCGTATGCGAATACAGCAGCAACGGCGCGGCATTGCCATTGCCTTTCAGACGCGCCACCACGTTGCCGCGTCCGGGGAACATCTCAATCACGGTCGGCTCGATGCCGTTTTGGTGCAGGATATTGGCGACAAAATTGGCAGCCAAACTTTCGTTGCCCGGTGGGTTGCTGGTGTTCATGCGAATGAGGTCTTGGAGAATCTTGACCGTTTCATCGGTCAAAGCTCGCGCGGCTGGGTCGGCTAAAGTGGTCATCACAGATGAGTATAGCGAGCCAGGCAAGTCCGCCAGGACTACTTGTAAAATCCGCAGCCCCATGCCCCCAAGAATTTTGTTGCCCCTGCTCGCGCGGCTGGGTCGGTCATCGTAGGTGAGTATATTGCCATCGGTAGGGGCGAAGCATTCGGCAGCGTCGCGTGCGTAACTCCGCCGAACACCCGAATGCTTCGCCCGTGCTTGCGCACACCTGTGCCGCACAGTTACCTGGGCGAAGCATTCGAGAACCCAATGCGGTTTATTGGCCCGCTTGCCCGAATGCTTCGCCCCTACCCATGGCTCTTGTTAAAATCCGCGTCTCATGCCAACCAAGCTTTTGCGTCCGCGCCCGTACTTTGCGCTGGTGCGGCTGGCGTTTCACAAGCAGTTGGCGTATCGCGCGGCCAACTTGGCGGGCTTCTTCACCAACTCGTTTTTTTCGGTTTTGCGCGCTTCGGTGGTTATTGCCCTGTACAAAGCGCAGCCCGCAGGCACAACTGTGGGCGGTTACTCGTTACAAGATGCGGTGACGTATACCGGCGTGGGCCAAGCCTTAATTGGCTGGATTGCGCTGTGGGGCTGGTGGGATATTTTGCTGGTGGTTAAAAGCGGCGATGTGGCGACGGATTTGCAACGGCCCATCGGCTTCTTTTGGTATTGGTGCGCGCAAGATTTTGGGCGCGCTTGCGGCCAAATGCTGCTGCGCGGGTTGCCTATCCTGCTGCTTTACGCGGTGCTGTACCCCATCACCTGGCCCAACAGCGTGGCCCAAAGTTTGGGCATGTTGATGACGCTGCTGCTGGCTTGGTTTGTGAGCTTTGCGTGGCGCTTCTTGTATAGCCTGGCCGCATTTTGGAGCAGCGATGCCAAAGGCTTCGGGCGCGCCGCCGTGTTCATCGCTACGTTTGCGTCGGGCTTCATCATGCCGTTGGGGTTCTTCCCAGACTGGGCCCAACGCCTGCTGCGCGCCCTGCCCTGGGCGTCCATCGTCAACACCCCCGTAGAGGCCTTTGT
>JAYTNY010000563.1:0-4708 GCA_043748055.1 Roseobacter sp. | reverse complement strand
CTTCAGAATCACAAACACGGCATTGGGGACGGGGCGGCCTGTGCCCGCATCCACAATCTTGCCGGTGATGATGACCCCTTCGACGTTCTCCGGCTCTTCATTTGGCTGGGGTTGTGGGTTGGTGTTGATCTCGTTCGGGTCGTCCACAGACTGCGACTCGCCGGGCGGCATGTCGGCGGCCTTTGCCACAAAGGGGCGGGCCACGTTGACCGGGCGCAACGAGTTAATAAAACCGCCAATCGGCACGCAGCTATCGCTTTCATCCACCGTGCCGTCGTTGTTGGTGTCGGTGACGGGGCGGCAATCCACAATGCTCTCGGTCTCGCCTGCGCCGCCGCGGGTGGGCACGCCAATCAACTCGCCCGCATCGTTCACGCCCGTGCCGCCGCTGTTGCCCCCCGCAATCGTCGCGCTGGTCTTAATCCAGCCGCGCCCTTGCACGTTGGGGTCTTTGGCAAAGCCACTGACCGGGCCAGAGGTAAACGTAATTGTGTCACCACCGATGCCAGGGTAGCCGAAGATGTTAATCGTGTCGCCGAGATCCAAATCATCGCTGTTGCCCAGCGGCACAAACGGCAGGTTTAGCTCCGAGGTGTCAATCTCCTGCCCGCTCAAATCCTCGGTAATCTTTAGAATCGCTAAATCCAGCTTGGGGATATTGAGCACGCCCGTGGCGACAAACGAGGCCACCGGCGGCTCATCGCTGCGTTTGGTGACGAGGACGACGAGCTTGCCCTCCATCAACTTGCCGCCAGATTTTTTCACCTGATCGCGCAAGGCACTCACATCGAAGACGTGATTGTTGGTGAGGATAAAACCATCCGACGAAATGATCGTCCCACTGCCCCAGCCGAAGAAGCGCAGCACTTGTTTGCCCTTCTTGTCCTTCATCATCGCCACCGGCCCCAACTGCACCGAGGCCTTCTGCACATTCTGGATAATCTTCTTTTCTAATGCAACGTCTTTAGCTACGGTTTTTTGCGCGGGCGCAGTCCCAATCGAAATGATTGATAGCACGACAGCCAATGCAATGGCGATGAGTTTGGTGAATTTGTTCATGGTCAATTTGTCTGTCAAGCCAAAGGATTTAGTTCGGCTTTGTGTGTGACCCCCGACCCCTAAAGGGGAGTCGTTGATTTACTCTACGACTCCCCTTTAGGGGTCGGGGGTCGAGGCAGGGCTCAGTATTGCATTGCGTCGTAAAGTAATACTAAGGCAACTTTGCGGATTCGATAAACGCCTTGTATTTGGGTAGCGCCAGCGGCCGGCTCGCCTCCGTGCTTTGCAGCGTGAACACGTAAACCTTGCCGCCCTTGCGCACAAACGTGTCATCGCCCAGCACCACAACGGGCAGGCTCTCTTGCTGCAGCGTGCCTTTGCTGCTGACGAAGACGTAGCTGCTCTCTGCCCCCGGCAGGCCTTTCACGGTCTGGCTCGCGTTCAAATCAAATACCTTGAGTGAGCCGAGGCTTTGCCCGCGATTGACGTTGAGTTGCGCCGACGCCGTTGCAATCGCAGCGTCGTCTTTGAAGGTGTCAGCCACCGCAATCGTTTGCACCTCCAATGTCGTGGCAAAGCCGGTTGCGTTGGCATCTCGCGCGCGCAATGTGCCGCTGGCGGCATCGCGTTTGTCCAGCGCCCACCAGTTGGGGTAGCTGATGGCGATGCCGGACGCGTCGGCGAATGACTTGGTGCGCGCCTCGAAGCTGTCTTTGATTGCAAGACCGATGATCACCGCCACCGCTGTAACGACGATAGCAGCCATGAGCGAATTGGTGTTGCCGAGGTCGCGCTCTTCGCTGTGCAGCTCGTGCATGTTGGCGCGGCGCATGAGCCACAGCATGACCAGCAAAATGACCAGCGCAATGACAGCGGACAACCCCAGCGCGGGCCACGGGCTAAAGCCGCCGCCACCCGTCGTCAATGAAAACTTGGCAATGCCAATTTCGGTGCGTGCCCACGCCGACAAACCGTTTATCACAGCGGCGAGTGCGATGCCGAGCGGCATCCACCAGACCGGTTTGTTCTCCAGCCGGTTGCGCCCAACGAAGTAACCCACCAGGCCACCTAGCACGCCCTGAGACAACGCGGTGATGACGATGCGAACTACGCCTGCGCCCACATCCGCAAAGCCCCCCGCCTGCAACACCGTGCCGATGTTGAGCGCGGTGGCATAGCCCACACCAGCGGCCATGCCGTAGACCACGCCATCGATGCGCTGATTAAACTCGCTGCTGTTGTAGACGCTAAAGCGCACAGCAGCATATTTCAAAAATTCTTGGATGAAACCGACGACCAGAATGGAGCCGAGGATGTCGAGAAGGGTGCTACGCGTAATCCAATCGGGCACCCGAAAAATAGTGTTGATGAGCGGCTGGCCCACCGCGCCTGCCAGCAGCCCGCCCAACATGGCGACCCCGGCCACAAAGTGCAGCGGCTCCGGCTCGGCCCGGTCTTGGGCATAGAAGAAGGCCAGCCACAACCCCGCCGGGATGAGCGCGAGTACGGCGCCGATGACAACGGCGGGCGTGCCTTCCATGTTCGCTGGAATGAGGCCACCGATGAGTTGCATGATGCCGACATAGATCAATAAAACGATGATCTCGGCAATGCCGGTGCGCCACAAACTTTTGCGGTCTATCGATTTAATCTGCTGCAAGGGGTTGGTCATTCTTGTGCGGCCTCCTGAGTGGTTGAAAGAAAATTGATGTGTTGTTGGCATTGTATGAGCGCCATCAACGAATGCAACCGAATAAACGAATGAGCGCTCGCTGCCTATTCGTTTATTCGTTCCTATTCGTTGATGGATTAGTGAAGATTCGTGTTTAGTACTAAAATCCCTCGCAGCCTAAGCACGGAACGATGAGCCATTCTCTCGAAGGCTGAACTTGAATGAGCTTCGCTCTATGCGACAACCTTCGGGGGGATTCAGATGCAATTTAAGATGAACTACGGCATCAACACCTTTTTATTTACCTCGCCTTTTACGAACGAGAGCACGACGATGTTCACCTCCTACAAGAAGTGGGGCTTTGATTCGGTCGAGATTCCCATCGAAGACCCCAGCCATATTGCCCCCAGCTATGTGAAGGCCCAATTAGATGCGTATGGCTTAGCCTGCAACAGCATTTGCGGGTGCATGGGGCCAGACCGCGATTTGCGCGGCACGCCGGAGCAGCAAGAGGCGGCGCTGAGCTATCTCATGGCGATCTTAGATCAGATGAAGCCGCTGGGCAGCACAGTGCTGTGCGGGCCGCTGTATTCCTCTGTAGGCCGTGCCGATGCCGTGCCGCCTGCCGAATACAAGCAGCAATGGAAGACGGTGGTGAAGCACCTGAAGAAGCTGCGAAGGCCGCCGAGAAGAAAGGCGTGGTGCTGGCGATTGAGCCGCTCAACCGCTTCGAGACCGACTTCATCAACACGATGGATCAAGCCATGCAGATGTGTGCCGATGTGGGCAGCCCGGCGTTGGGCATTCACTACGACACGTTTCACATGAATATTGAGGAGAAGAGCCAAGCGAAAGCGATCTTGAAGGCAGGCAAGCTGATTAAACATTTTCACGCTTGTGGCAGCGACCGTGGCACACCGGGCAGCGATCACATTGATTGGGCCGGTATTAAAGCTGCGCTGCAAAAAATCAAATACAACGAGGGCGTGGTCATCGAATCATTTACCCAAGACGTCAAAGTCATCGCCCGCGCAGCAGCCATTTGGCGGCAAATTGAACCCAGCAACACCGATATTGCGGTGAAGGGTGTGAAGTTTTTGAGAAAAGCATTGAAATGACGAGCGACGAGCGACGAGTGAATGCCGCTCGTCATTCGTCATTCGCCGCTCGTCACTATTTTTATGGCAACAGTTGTTCTAATCGGCACCCTCGACACCAAAGGCATTGAGTATGACTTTATTCGCAAGAAAGTGCAGGCAGTGGGCTGCCGAGTGATTCTGGTGGATGCTGGGGTGATGGGTGCGCCGCAGGTGAAGCCGGATGTGACCCGCGAGACGGTGGCGCATGCGGCGGGCGTGGTTGTGGCTGATTTGGCTGCTGCCGGGGACAGAGGCGTGGCGGTGATGGCGATGGCGCGTGGCGCAGAGGCGCTTGTCCTGAAATTATTTGAAGAGGGCAACTTGCATGGCGTGTTGGGCATGGGCGGCAGCGGCAATTCATCCATCGTGGCGCAGGCCATGCGGGCATTGCCCATCGGCGTGCCGAAGCTGCTGGTGAGCACGCTGGCCTCGGGCGACACGCGTCCGTTTGTGGGGGAGAGCGACATCGCCATGCTGTATTCGGTGGTGGATATTGCGGGCATCAACCGGCTGAGCGAGCAGATTTTGACCAACGCTGCCAATGCCATCGCGGGCATGGCGCAGGGCTATGAGAAGTTTGAGCCGAGTGGCGTGGCCAAGCCACTGATCGGCGCGACGATGTTTGGGGTGACCACGCTGTGCGTGACCGAGGCGCGCAAAGTGCTGGAGGCCAATGGCTACGAGGTGCTGGTGTTCCACGCCACTGGCACAGGCGGGCGCAGCATGGAGAACCTGGTGCACGGCGGCTTTTTGGCGGGGGTGTTGGATGTGACCACGACGGAGTTGGCGGATGAGCTTGTGGGCGGTGTGCTGAGCGCCGGGCCAGACCGACTTGAGGCGGCGGGCGCGTTGGGCGTGCCGCAAGTGGTCTCGTTGGGGGCGCTGGATATGGTGAACT
>JAYTNY010000562.1:0-5481 GCA_043748055.1 Roseobacter sp. | reverse complement strand
GTGGATTTAGCCAAAGAGAAGAAGGTTGTGCTGGTGTTAAACGGCGTGCCCGCCGATTACGGCTACACCGGCTTGCAGCCCGGCGTCACATTCGCCCGCATCAACTATGAAGGCTTCGGCGGCGCGATTGGCGATCTGCTGGGGCAGTGCGTAACCGCCAAGTTGGGTGGCAATGCCAAAGTCATCTTCATGCAATCTGCCGAAGGCACAGCGGGCAAGAAAGAAATGGAAGAGGCTATGATCGCCAAGCTCGCCGCCGCTGCGCCGGGCGCAAAGGTTGTGGCGTCCGCCATCGTCAAAGACCGCGCCGAGGCGCAGACCACCGTCGGCCAACTCTTGCAGGCCAACCCCGATGCCGATGCCGTGATGACCACCAACGATGAAGGCGGCCTCGGCGCGCTCGGCGCATTCAAGGCGGCAGGCAAAGCCATCCCCTGCCTTGTAGATGGTGGCGGCAATACCGAAGTGCTTGAGGCGGTGAAGAAAGGCGAGATGTATGGCGCGGCTGCACTTCAGTTCGAGAAAGACATGATGCAGACCTTTGACTCTATCGCCAGCATGCTAAAAGACCCCAGCGCACTCGGCAAGCAAATTGAAGTTCCACTCGCGGTCAGCAAAGCCCCGTGAGCCAAGACACCAGCGCGTCCCCGCAAGCGACGACTGACGCCACACCCGGAACGGGTGTGGCGGATTCGCATTTGCCGTTTGGCATCGCCGCGCTGGTCTTTATCCGCGAGCGCGGCATCGTGGTGCTGTGGCTGCTGTTGCTCGTCATCTTCTCAATCTCGGCGCAGCCCTACTTTGCTTCGATAGACAACGGACTGCTGATTCTGAGCGCAGCTGCACTAACCGCCGTGTTTGCGGCTGGCGTGGGCATCAGCGCCATCTCAGGCGTGCTCGATCTATCGGTGGCGGGCGTTGCAGCATTTGCGGGCATCATCGCCGCCAAGCTCATTACGCTGGGCGCGCCGGTCTGGCTTGGGTTGGGCGCAGGCATGGCGTCAGGCGTTCTGGCGGGGTTGGTCAACGGTTTGGTGACGCTGCGCGGGTTAAATCCGCTGGTAGTCACCATCGGCACGCTCAGCGTGCTGTCCGGTCTGGCAGCGGTCATCTCCAGTGGCTACACCATCTCCGGGCTGGATGAACTGACGTTCATGGGCACCGCCCGCTACCTGGGCATCCCCTCGCATGTCTACATCGTCGCCGCGCTGTACCTCATCGGCACCATTTTTTTAACGCAAACCCGCCACGGCATTCGCCTGGTTGCAGTGGGCGGCAACCCAGAGGCGGTGCGCCGCGTCGGCATCGCCAGCACCCGCTATCAACTGCTGGGCTTTGTCCTTTGCGGCGCATGCTCTGCGCTGGGCGGATTAATGACCGCCGCGTTGGTGACCGAAGCCTCACCCGAAGCCAGCCCAAGCGCCATCTTCAAAGCGCTGACGGCGGTTGCGTTAGCGGGCGTCTCGCTGGGTGGCGGGCGCGGCAGTTTGCCAAAGGTGTTGGTCGGCGCAATTATTCTTGCCACCATCAGCGACGGGTTAACCCTGCTGGGCGTGCAGCCCTATTGGGCCACGGTGACAACCGGGCTGCTGCTCATCGGCGCACTCATCACCGATCGTTTGCTTACACGCACCATCTCCGAGCGCCTCGTGACAATGAGCGGGCATAGCGGGCATTCAGTTCAAACAAAAAAAACATGAGCCACAAAAACTTTCCGCCCAACTTTCTGTGGGGCGCAGCTACGGCTGGCCACCAAGCTGAAGGCAACAACATCAACTCCGATATTTGGTTGATCGAACACGTCACCCCGACCATCTATGCCGAGCCATCCGGCGATGCCTGCGACAGCCTGAACCGCTGGCACGAAGACCTGGACATCGTGCGCAATTTGGGTCTAAACACCTATCGCTTCTCGCTAGAGTGGGCGCGCATCGAGCCTGAGCAGGGCGCGTTTTCGCAGGCTATGCTGGATTACTACAAACGCATCATCGACGGGTGCCAGGAGCGTGGGTTAACGCCGCTGGTCACGTTTAATCATTTTGCAGCGCCGCGTTGGTTTGCCGCAGCGGGTGGATGGGATGTTGCCAGCGCAGCCGACCACTTTGCGCGGTTTTGCGAACGCGCCGCACGTCACCTCGCCGAAGGCATCGGCTATGTCGTTACGCTCAACGAGCCTAACCTCATGCGCTTGCTGGGTTGGCTGGCGTTACCCTTCCCGCCGGGCATGTTACAGACCGAGCAAGCCATGTTGGCCTCTGCCGCCCGTGCATGCGGCTCTGCGCAGTTTTCGGTCGCCAATGCTGGGCCACTCAGCCAAACCAAGTTGCAAAACATGGTCGCAGGTCACAAGGCCGGGTATGCCGCCATTAAGTCGGTGCGCCCCAATTTGCCAGTGGGTGTGTCGCTGGCGATGACCGATGACCAAGCCGTAGGCGAGGACAGCCGCCGCGATGAGAAGCGCCGCGATGTCTATGCCGATTGGTTGGAGGCAGCCAAGACCGGCGACTTTATCGGTGTGCAAAACTACGAGCGGCAGCGGCTGGACAAAAACGGCCCGCTGCCCGCCCCGCCCGGTGCGGAGTTGAACCAGATGGGTTCGGAAGTCTTCCCCGCCTCACTTGAGGGCGCGATCCGTTATGCGCATGAGGCCACCGGTATGCCCATCATCGTGACCGAGAACGGCATCGGCACCACCGACGACAGCCAGCGAGCGGCCTTTATCCCGCAAGCCGTTGCTGGCGTGGCGCGCGCACTGGCCGATGGTGTGCCGGTGCTGGGTTATTACCATTGGTCGTTGCTCGACAACTTCGAGTGGATATTTGGTTATGGCCCGCGTATGGGCTTGGTCGAGGTGGACCGCACCACCTTTAAGCGCACAATCAAGCCCAGCGCGCATGTTCTTGGCGCAATTGCGCGGAGCAATGGCACATGACGAACCAACCGGCTCTCAAGCTGTCCAACATCGAGCTGCACTATGGCTTTGTCCGCGCACTCGACAACGTCAGCTTTCATGTCCACCCCGGCGAGATCGTTGGGCTGCTGGGCGACAACGGCGCGGGCAAATCCACCTTGCTCAAGGTCATGTCGGGCGCGCACCGCCCCACCCACGGGGCCATAGAAATTGGCGGGCGCGAGGTGGTTTTTCGCACGCCAAAGGATGCTGCCGCTGCGGGCATCCAAATGGTGTATCAAGACCTCGCGCTGATCGAGGCGCAGGACATCGCCACCAATTTGCAACTGGGCCGCGAGCCGCTGCGGCGCTTCCCACTCAATCTGCTCGGCCTTGTCGATCACAAGGCCATGCGGCGCTCATCCACCGAGCAGCTAGATCGCCTGGGCGTGCGCACCGCGCCCATGTCGCGCCCGGTCGAAATGCTCTCCGGCGGGCAGCGCCAGGTGATTGCGATTTCGCGCTCGGCGGTGCGCGCGATGGAAGACGTGAAAGATGTGAAAGGCGGCGGCATCATGTTGCTGGACGAGCCAACCGCCGCACTGGGCTACGAGCAAACGCGTTTGGTGGAGGGCTTGATCTTGAAGATGGCGCAGCAGGGCATCGCCATCGTGCTGGTGACGCACAACCTGCCGCTGTGCTTCAAGGTGGCCGACCGTATTGCTGTGCTAAATCGTGGCCGCAAAGTGGCCGATGTGCGCAAAGCCGACACCGACAATGACAGCGTGGTAGGTTGGATTACCGGCGCAAAGGCTGCGGCGATTGGCGGGTGAGCCGAACAACGTATGAACATATTAGTTACCGGTGCGGATGGATTTGTCGGGCGCGTTCTTGTTCAACGATTGCTGACTGATGCACATGCATTGGCAACACCCTTGCGCCAACTTGTGCTGGTCGATAAGCAATTCAACATGCCCATCAACGACCCGCGTGCGCAATGCGTCATCGGTAGCTTTGGAGATGTTGCTGTTTTGCAACGCACTGAGAACATCGACCTCGCCTTTCACCTCGCCAGCATCCCCGGTGGCGCAGCCGAGCAGAATTACGAGCTGGGGCAGCAAGTGAATCTTTACGACACGTTGGCTCTGTTCGATGCTTTGCGCAAACAGCCGCGCCCGCCCGTCGTCGTCTTCGCCAGCACCATCGCGGTCTATGGCTCACCACTACCGCCGGTTGTGGATGCCGTCACACCCGCCAGGCCCACCCTCAGCTACGGCGCGCAAAAACTGATGGGCGAAATTGCGTTGCAAGACCTGAGCCGACGCGGCAGCTTAGATGGGCGAGCGCTGCGCCTGCCCGGCATCGTGGCACGCCCGTTGCAACCGTCCGGCCTCATCTCCGCGTTTATGAGCGACATCATTCGCCTGCTGGCGGCAGGCCAGCCGTTCACTTGCCCGGTCTCGCCCAACGCCGTGGCATGGTGGATGAGTGCGCAGTGCTGCGTAGATAACTTGATTCATGCGGCGCAACTACCGGCAGAAAAGTTGGGCGGCCAACGCGTTTGGCAACTACCCGCGCTGCGCTTCGCCATCGGCCAGTTGGTGCAAACGCTGAGTGAGTTATTTGGCGAAGATCGCCTATCGCTGGCGCGCTATCAACCCAACGAAAATGTGGAGGCAGGCTTTGGCCGTTTCCCGCCACTGGATGCATCGCCCGCGCAAGCGATGGGCTTTCGAGACGATGACAGCATTGCACAGTTGGTGCGCAATGCGCTTGCTACTTAGAACTGCGCCCCCGTAGAATCGCAGCATGCACGTCAGCGACGACCTACGCCCCGAAGAACGCGATATTCTCCGCCGCACCTCTGGCCTGCCCATAGACTATCCGGCGATGGCCGTGATGTCCAACATCTGGCGCGCAGCCATGACCATGAAGCTCAAGCTCGAACGTTCGGTGCTCAAAGAATACAAGCTGAGTTGGTCGGGCTTCTCTACGTTGTTTGTTGTTTGGATTTGGGGGCCAGCCGAGGTGCGCGATATTGCGCGGCTGCAAGGGGTCTCGCGCCCGACCATCACCAGCAACGTGACCACGTTGCAGCGGCGCGGCTGGTGCAAACGCCGCGATAGCAAAGAGGATCGCCGACTCGTCACCGTTGAACTGACCGCAAAGGGCAAGCAGGTGATCGAGGAACTTTTCCCGCGCTTTAATCATGGCGAGCGTGATATTTCATCATCGCTCACACCAGAAGAGCAATTGCAGATTGCGCATCTACTGCGGAAGGTAGTGGCGGGGGTGACGGAGGATTCCAGGCTTTAGCCGGTCAGTAACGTTTACACGTAGCTTGTAACCGGCTAAAGCCTGGAATCCAGAAACGTGTGATCATGCCTAATTCAACGCCATCGCTCCCTAACCCTCTGCTGTCATTTGGTAAATCAGGATGAGGTTGCCGCAAGTGTCGTCCAGCACTGCCGCAATCGTCGTACCCATGTGGATAGGCTCCATCGTAAACGCCACGCCCAAACGCTTGAGTCGCTCGTACTCGTCGTGAATATTCTTCACCTCAAACTGCGTAAACGGGATGCCATCTGCAA
>JAYTNY010000561.1:0-7390 GCA_043748055.1 Roseobacter sp. | reverse complement strand
GAACCGAGGCGATAAAACCGATTGGTTCGTCTTCGTGCCAAACTAATTTCGGCAGTTCAGCAAAAAACTGTTCGGGCGTGATGGTGATTTCGTGATGATCGGTTTTGTATTTGTTGGCGACAATTCGTGCGAACTCAAATTCGTTTGCTTCGCGTTCGGCAAATCCGACCGAAAAAGATCATGTAGGGCATGGTCGTGGTCAGCAACGCGCTCATGCCAATAATGTCGGCGTTGTTTTCTTTGATGGCTGCAAGAAACTTATCAGCGTCATTGTTCACGCCCAGGTTAATCACCTCAAAGCCCGCCCCCTCCATCATCATGCTGACGAGGTTCTTGCCAATGTCGTGAATATCGCCCTTCACCGTGCCAATCACCATCGTGCCCACGCGCGGTGCGCCGGTGTTCACCAGCAACGGGCGAATAATCTCCATGCCCGCCTTCATGGCGTTGGCCGCCATTAGCACTTCGGGCACAAACAACACGCCATCGCGGAAGTCCACGCCAACAACGTCCATGCCCGCCACCAAGCCCTTGTCCAAAACTTGGGTGGGGGTGTAGCCACGCCGCAGCGCCTCATTGGTCTCGTCGGCCACCTCGGCCTTCATCCCGTCATACAAGTCATCTTGCATCTGCAACCACAGTTCGTCATCGGGTAAATCAGTAAAGTCCATCTGTGTTCTCCATCAAGTTCAAATCAAATTTTTCACCACGAAGAACACAAAGAAGGCACAAAGAACACTAAGAATCTCGATGATAAAAAAACATCTTCGAGGTCTTTGTGTTTCTTTGTGATCTTTGTGGTGAAAACTCTTAGTCTTCTCGCCGCAACTTACCCGCCCGAATTTCTGTGCGCCGCTTCGCCACAAACTCTTGCAACGCCTCGCGCTTGCCCTCATCCAAAGCAGGCTGCTGATACTCTTTCAGCATCGTCTTCCAAATGCCATGTGCACGTTTGTAGGTGTCCTCGCTACCTTCGCTCTCCCACTTCTCGTAGTTGTCCATGTTAAACACCGCGTGCTGATAAAACGCCGTGTCGTAGTGGCGCATCGTGTGCTGGCTGCCCAAAAAGTGATTACCCGGCCCGACCTCGGCATACGCATCCCACGCAAAATCTTCTTCGGTCAGGCCAATGCCTTTCACGTAACGCGCCATCATGCCGCAGCTCTCTAAGTCCATCACAAACTTTTCGTAGCCCGCAATCAGGCCGCCTTCCAGCCAGCCCGCCGCGTGCAGCACAAAGTTCACCCCACCCTGCACCGTCGCCATAAACGTGCTAGCGCTCTCGTAACCCGCCTGCGCATCCGGGATGCGGCTGGCCGTGAAATTGCCGCCGCTGCGATACGGCAGCTTATAGCGCCGCGCCATCTGCGCACCACCATACAACGCCAAGTTATCTTCGGGTGTGCCAAAACACGGCGCGCCGCTTTTCATATCAATGTTAGATAAGAACGAGCCATAGATGCACGGCGTGCCAGGGTTGAGCATTTGTGCATAGCAAATGCCAAATAAGGCCTCAGCGTTTTGCTGCGCCAGCGTGGCCGCCATCGTGCTGGGCGACATGGCGCCCGCCACCAAGAACGGTGTGACCAGCACCGCTTGCTTGGCTTTGGCATACACCTCCAACGCCCCAAACATGCGGTCATCAAACCGAAGCGGGCTGCTGGCGTTAATCAGCGAAAGCGTGGCCGGGTTTTGTTTGATGGCATCCGCGCCAAACAAAATCTCGCTCATTAAAACCGTATCGCGGGCGTTCTCTTTGTGCGTCACGCTGCCCATAAACGCCTTGTCGCTATACAGCACATGCGCCATCAACATGTCCAAATGGCGTTCCTTCACATCCACATCATTCGGCTCCACTAAAGTGCCGCCGTTGTGATGCAGATGCTCGGCCATATACGTCAGCTTGGAAAAGTTTTGAAAATCTTCAAGCGTGGCTTGCCGCCGCCCGCGTTCGTAATCGCTCACAAACGGTGGGCCATACACCGGCGCAAACACGGTGTGCTTGCCGCCAATGGGTATATTCTTGGCCGGGTTGCGGGCCAGTTGGGTAAAGGTTGATGGGGCTTGCCGCACAAAATGCAACAGCGTGTCCTCATCCAGCTTCACCAGATTTTCGTTTTCAATCGTTGCGCCATTCGCTCGAAATGTTTCCACGGCTGCCGGGTAATCCACAATCAAAATGCCCACGTCTTTCAGCATCCGCATGGATGCCGCGTGAATCATCTCTACGCCTTCGGGCTGTAGTACCTCGGTCAGCGGCAGGTTGTTCAGCAGCGGCTTAATCGCATCCACAAAGTTAAAGCCTCGGCTGCGGCGCTTGTTGCTCTCGCGGCGGGCGCGGCGTTCGCTAGAGGCCGGTGCAGCGGTCGTTGTCGTCGTTGCTATCGGAGTTGTCGTCATACTATTTCCTTCACACGTTGTGCCTTGCTAACCGCATTGGCGCGTTGGTGATTTTGGCTCATGGCCTGAATCCGTTCACTAATCTTCTCGGCGGTCTCGCGGGTCACGCGAATCAAATGCCCAGCCTTGCCCTCTTGCGGCCAACGAAACTCTGGCCCAAACAAACACACCGAGGCAATAACGTTTTTTTGCACATCTCGAATCGGCGCAGCCACGCCCACCACATCCGAGTCGTATTCGCCTTTCGTCCAGGCATAACCTTTCTTGCGAATGGCCTTGATTTCTTTGCGCAGCGCAGTGGCATTGGCGATGGTGTTGCGCGTATAGCGGCGCATGGGCTGCTGCCGCAAATAATCTTCCACCGCGTCGTCGGTGCGGTCTGCCAAATACAGCTTGCCATCCGATGCGGTGTGCAGCGGCAAACGTTGCCCGGTCCAATCGCGCACCTGCAATCCGCGCAAGCTGTTGATCTGGTCAATATATAAAGCCTCATCGCCATCCGGGATGCACAGCGTCAAGGTCTCACCCGTCATCTGCGAAAGCTGCTGCAAGTAGGGCCGCGCAATCGCCGTCACACTTTGTGGGTAGGCCACGTTCGATGCAATCGTCACCAGCTCGTTGCCAATGCGAAAGCCCTCGCGCTCGCGCAATCGTTCAACAGCACCCAGCCCCACCAGCGTAGACAACATGCGCGAGACCGTGCTCTTGGGCAACTCTACGCGCGCAGCAATCTCGGTCAGGCACACGCCCTCCGCGTTGGCCGAAACCGCTCGTAAAATGTCGAAGGCGCGCCGCACCGATTGAATATCTGACATGAGTTGAAGTGGGAGTTTGAGTTGGAGTTGCGCTATTTTCACCAAATGCAACTGTTCCGTATCGTGAAACGATTTTAGATGCAAACATCAGCCATCATCCTCACCGGCGGCCAAAGCCAGCGCATGGGCACCGACAAAGCCCTGCTCAGCATCGGCGAGCAAACCTTTCTCGGCCTCATCGCGCACAAGCTCGCCGAGATTTCGGATGATGTGTTGATTGTGGGCACAAATCGAAGTGGCTACGCCGAGGCCCTCGCCTCCCTGCCCGTGCGCTTCGTGCCCGATTCGTTCAAGAACTGCGGCCCGCTGGGTGGGCTGCACGCCGGGTTACACGCCATGCGCCACACCGCTGGCATCGTTGTTGCGTGCGATATGCCGCTGGTGAGCGTTGCACTCCTCAAGCACATGGTGACTCTGCTCGACATGGGTAGGGGCGAAGCATTCGAGAACGCAATTGATCTAGCCCCATCAAGTTCCCGAATGCTTCGCCCCTACGACGCGGTAGTCCCGCAAGACGAGTTGGGGTGGCATCCGCTGCACGCGGTCTATCGCAACGATTGCGCAACATCCATCGAATACCTGGTGCGCGGTGGAAATTTGCGCATGCAGAATTTAATCAAACAGTTAAATGTGCGGGCGATTGATAAAGCCGAAATGGCACAGTTTGACCCACACGGTTTAAGCCTGAAGAACTTGAACACACCGCAGGAACTTGAAGCGCTCAAAGGGCTTAAAGCCCTTTGAGCGCTAATTCGTCACTCGTTCTGCGCCGCAGTAAATATTAAAACTGTCGCCTCGCGCAAACCCAATCAGTGTGATATTGAACTGCTGCGCCAACTCCACCGCCAGGCTGGACGGCGCACCCACGGCAACGATGATCGGAATCTGCGCCATCAACGCTTTTTGCATCAGCTCAAAACTTACCCGCCCGCTCACCATCAATATGTTTTGGGCCAGCGGTGTTTTGCCTGCCAGAAACTGGGTGCCAATCAGTTTGTCCAACGCGTTGTGGCGGCCCACGTCTTCGTGCAAGCTGATGAGTATGCCGTTCACATCAAACAAAGCAGCAGCATGTAGCCCACCGGTCTTGGCAAACAACGCCTGGGCCTGGCGCAACTGCGCATCCAGGCCGCTGATTGTGCGCGGTGAAACCTGCACTCCCAACGGCAGCGTGTTGCAACCCTCAACCAACAACGCATCCAGCGAGTCTTTGCCACACACCCCACACGAGGATGTGGTGTAAAAGTTTCGCCGCAAGCGCGCCTCATCAAACACAACACCCGCCCGCAACTGCACGGTGACGATGTTGTATTGCTGCTCTAGCTCTTCGACGCAGTAGCGAATCTCCTGCACATCTTCAGGGGTTTTCAACACGCTCTCGTTAAACAGAAAGCCAGCCGCCAGCTCAAAATCTTCGCCGGGTGTGCGCATGGTTACGGAGATGGATCGGACAACGGCCTCGCCCTCGCGCTCAAACGCCAGCCGAATTTCTAACGGCTCCTCGACCGCAAGAAAATCCTTCTCACGCTGGGTAAGCCCACCCTGCACTTTGTGCAAATGAACGCGGCGGAGGTTGGGTTGGGTGAGCATTTTTAGTATGGGTAAATAGGGATTAGTGTTTAACCGATGTTATGCAGCAACAACCTAACCCCACTCGAAAGCATTCTGAGCGAAGTCGAAGAACGCGCTCTATGCCGAGCTTGGCTAGAGAAGTTTCTCCACGGCCGCATCCTTCGACTTCGCTCAGGATGCTTTGTGGCAGATTTTCTCTGCTGCGGCGTAACACCAATCACCAATCCCTATTCACTTATTCGCACTTCGCAATCGTCACAACCGCCTTATAGGCAGGCACGCCACTTTCCACATCGCACACGCTGTGCGGCAGAAGCACATTGCCTTCGGGCCAATGCACCTGAACGTTACGCGGCTTTATCTTCGCCAGCTTCACCCGCGCACGCATCTCGCCGGTGTCGGACGACAGCATTACCGCATCGCCCTCTTTCAACGCCAACTCGCTTGCATCGTCACTGCTCATCAACACATCGTCGCGCATCGCGCCGTTCAACGGGTCGCGCTGGTATTGCACCATGCTGTTGAACTGCTTGCCCCGCCGCGTCTTGAGGACAAACGCACCCGCTGGCAACACCTGCTCCGGCGGATGCAGCGCTGAGAACGACGCTCGTCCGCTCTCGGTCTTGAAATGCCCGCCCTCGCACAGATGCGTCCCACCCCATTGCATATGATCGCCTTGCTTCTTTAGATTTTGGATGCCCTCATAGTCGTGGTTGGCTTTGGCAATTTCATCCCGAATGTGTTGGCCCGACTTGAATTGAATCAAGTGCTTGTCGGCAGGTCGCACGCGCTCGGCCAGCTCCATAAAAATCTCCCATTCGCTTTTGGCTTCGGCGGGCGGCGGCGTAATTTCTGGGCTAAAAATAATTTGGCGCTCGGTGCTGGTCTCGGTGCCGCCATCGGTTTGCTCGTAGCGGGTAGCGGCGGGCAGCAGCACCACGGTGTCGGCTGGCTCCACCAACATCTGCGAGGTCAGCACAATATCTTGATGCACGCGCAACTCAGGGCGGCTCAGCGCCTCCCGAATGTAGTCGGGGTCGGGCAGCGTCTCCAGAAAGTTGCCACCCGCAATGTAAAAGACATCCAGCATGCCCGCGTGCGCGGCCTCAATCATGTCTACGGCGGCCAAGCCTTTCCATTCAGGTATCTCAAAGCCCCACATCTCGCTAAAGTGTTTCGCGTTTTCTTTATTGATTGGGTCTCCGCCGGGCAAGGCCCACGGGTTGCAACCCATCTCGCCGCCGCCTTGCACGCCGCTGTGCCCACGAATGGGCATGGCGCCACATTTGTCCTTGCCAATAAAGCCACGCGCCAGCACCAAATTTAAGATGGCCCGTACGTTGTCCACGCCGTTCTCGTGCTGGGTCACACCCATGCTCCACACAAACACGGCGCTCTTGGCCTCGCCCAACATCTTGGCAAAGCGCAGCATCTCTTGCCGAGAGATGCCTGAATATTTCTCCAGCATCTCCCAGTTTTGTTGGGCCAAGTCCATCTCTACTTGCTCAAAGCAACGGGTATGCGCGCTCACAAACTCGCGGTCAATCCAATTGTTTTCAATGAGGTGCTTTAGCACGCCATTGAGAAACGCTAGATCACCCCCGGTATGCACGTCAAAAAACTCATCAGCCAGGCGTGTACCAAACACCGCGCTCTCGAACACGCTCGGCACCCAATAGCGCTCCAGCCCCGGCTCGCGGTACGGGTTGATCACAATAATTTTTGTGCCGTGAGTCTTGGCGTGATACATGTACTTGGTCGTCACCGGCTGGTTGTTGGGCGTGTCGCTGCCAATAAAAATTAACAGATCGGTGCCAATCCAATCGCGGTAGCTGCATGTGGACGCGCTGACGCCTAACACCTGTTTCATCGCCACCGTGCTGGGTGAATGGCAGATGCGAGCGGCGTTGTCTATGTTGCTGGTGCCCATAAACCGCGCAGCCTTCTGCGCCACGTAATACACCTCGTTGGTAATGCCGCGTGATGTTAAGTAAAAGGCCATGCGGTGCGGGTCGGTCTGGCACAATTTGTCGGCAATGATCTTGTAGGCGTTGTCCCACGTGGTGCGGGTAAAGCCCTTCTCACCACGCTTGCGCAGCATGGGGTATGGCAAGCGGCCCAGGTCGCGCAACTCCTTGCTGCTTTTCTGGCTGAGGGCGTTCGCATCGCCCAACGCTGTGATGTCTAACGCGGGCATCGTATTCAACCGCAGCAAGTGCAAGCGCACCGTGCAAAGGTGCGGCCCGCTCAGCGTGAAATCTTTCAGGCCGCTCGTGCCCAATGCGCAGCCATCGCACACGCCTTGGGTCAGAATTTTCCAGGCCAGTGGCAAGTTATCCCGGTTTTGCCAGGCCACTTTTAGCATCTCGCCGTAGTGGTTGGGCTTAATATGGCCTAGCCCATTGGGCATTAAGCTAACCCAAGACGCAGGGTTGAGTCCGAACAACTTCATGATGCAAAGATTGAAGCATCTCAACCTTAATTCCACATCATGAAAAGGGTTTGCATTGTGGAACTCATCAAGAATGCCTATGCGAATGAAGAGAAACAGATTGGATTGTTAGGGTGCATTCGCCAAAAAGGGTGGGCGATTAGAAGTCGCC
>JAYTNY010000560.1:0-8097 GCA_043748055.1 Roseobacter sp. | reverse complement strand
CGTTGCTAAACCGCACATCGCGGTTAATTCTGAAAGTCATGTCTTTGGGCAACATGCCCAGCAAGTCCTCGACTGGGCCAAAGTTCATGACAAGGTCTTCGAGCAGCGCCTCGAATTGCAGCTTGGCCGCGGCGTAGTCTGCGCGGTGCGCGTCGAACCAGGCTTTGTTGTTGTTTTGGGCAAGCTGGCGCAAGAAGTTGAAGGTGACTTGGAGTTGGGGCATGCGCGCACTGTATCACTGCGCAACCGCAACCACCTGCTTCAACTTCACTGGCTCGCCCAGCCGTGCGCCGCTGCCGCCATCTTCATACAGGCCCACTTGCAGTGTGTAGTTGCCAGCAAGCAAATCGGCGGACAGGTTTAGGACGTGGACATCGGAAATATATTCGCCGCTCACCCACCCTGTTGTTGGGCGCTGCCATTGCGCAGGGGCGGCATCGTCACCAGCCACAAGATTGCCCTCGGCATTGAGCAAATGCACAAACACTTTGTAAGGCGTGAGGGTTCCATCTCGCCCAACGCTGGCTTTCCAGACGAGCCTAACCTCGAAGGGCTGGCCGGGTTTGGCGGCGGGCGCGGCATCAAAGCCGATCAGTTCGGCCACCTCGCCAAATGTGGCAGCTTGGGGCGTGGCGACTGCGGGCGCAACCATCGCATGCTCTGGCGCGTTGACGGTTAACAGACCTAGTTCCACCGGCGCTGCGCCATCCACTTGAACGGCTAAGCGATATTGCCCAGAGGCAAATTGGGCCGGCACCCGGAGCGTATGCGGCGCACGCCATATATCCCCGCGTTGCCATTGGGTGGTGGCCCAACCTTGCACCAAAGGCGCATCAACAAGCACCACGGCTGCGTCATTCGGTGGTGTCAATACAAATGAAAACCGGTCTTCGGTCAAGGGTTGATTTTTGGCTTGCCAATACAACACGATGGGCACTCGATCGCCGGGGCGTGCTGGAGAGGTGGGTGCATCGTAGCCAAGCAACAGGACATCTTTTGAAGCGGATGCGGTGATTGGACTGTGTGGCTGCACATCTTGTACGTTGATGGCCGTTTGCGGGCGCGTCACCTGCACACGGCCCGCCTCGGCTTGCACGCCTGCTGCGTTAACCAAGGCCTGCGGCTTGTCGCTGGCCCCATACGGATACACCGAGACGCGCAGGGCGTACTCGCCGGGGGGCGTGGCCGGGTAGATTTTTAGCTCGTGAACATCGCGGGCATATTTCGTCTCGTCCCAGTTGCGGGTGGGCGTGTTGGCAGGGTGCTGGTGGTCGCTTTGACCGACGATGACGCCGTTGGCATCCACCAGTTGCAGGCTGACGCTGTAGTCGGCGTTTAGGGTTTGGGCGGCGCGCCAATACAGGGTGGCGTTTAGAGTGCCGTTGGATGGGGCTTGTGCGGGCAGTTCGGCCCCGAGGAAGACAAGCGTATTGTTGAAATTAGCGTTGGCGGAATGGGTGAGGCCGCTGACGAATTGGCCGTTGAAGCGGGTGTAGTTGAAGGGAGTTTCGACGCGATCTACGATGAGGGTTTTGAAGACGAAGAGCGCAACGAGAACGCTAAACATGGCGAGCGCATGCCGCGAATCCAAACCAGGTTTCTCAGAGAAACCTGGTTTGGATTCGCTCGGTACTTCGGCTTTTTTTTGTTTTCGCACGATCCAGAACGCACTCATCACGAAAGTAATTAGTGCAAGCCACGATATTAATTCGCTGAGTTGGCGCAGCAGCGTGCTGCCCCAACTCACTTGCAGGCGATGTTGCCCGGCAGGCACCCAGACCCGAATGAAGCCATACGGCGTGGTCGGGCCAATCTCAACCGGTGCGCCATCCAGCCAGGCCTGCCAACCGGCGAAGTAAAACGTGGTGAACACGGCCTCGAAAGGTTGCGGCGTGTTTAGGCTGAGGTCGTACGCGAAGGGCTGATAGGCCTCTGAGATGAGTTTTGCGTCTGGTGGCAGCGATGCAGGATCGAGCTTGCGCCCGCCACGCAGCAGCGGCGATTGGGTGATGGATGGAATTTCTTTGACGGTGATGGGGACATACTCGCCTGCGACGGTGGTGGCGATGACGCCGTATTGGTCTTCGAGCCGCATGATGCTTTCGGCAGTGGGCGCGTAGGTTTGCGGCAGTGGGTTGCCCGTAAATTGCAGCGGGAGGCTGGTGAGGACGAGTGCGGCGATCATGGCAGCCGCAAGCGCAGCTTTTAGCGCAGGGCGTTGCAACCACGAAGCCAACATCCAAAAGCCCGCGCCCACTAGCACAGCCGCATACAAACTGGCGATGGGCAAAAAGCGGCGCGAGAACTGAAGCACGCGCACGATGGGCAATGCCTCCCACACCGCTACGGATTGGGGCGACATCATAAAGATGCAGAGCAGAACGATGAGAAGTGAGGCGATGAGGTGAGGGGTGAGCGCATGGTTTTTGCGCACCAACGCGGTTAAGCCGACGATGCCAAACAAGACAGTCGTTAACCCGATATGCACTGGATAGGGCGTGCCAATGAGCCGCACATCAAGCGGGGGTGGGTTAGCCAGCATTTGGCTGAGTGGGATGAAGTTGTTGTGAAAATCTAATTCGGGGGCACGGTACAGGCGAGCGAGTGAGAGCGACTCGCGCTCTAAAAACGCTGGCACCGCGTAGAAGGCAGAGAGGGCAAGGCCGAGCAACAACATGAGGCCGAGGTGTAACACGGCGGATCGCACTGGAGGCATGAAGGCTTGTTTGGCGCGCCAAAGCATGAGGGCAGCGCAATAGATGACGAGCGTGGGCAGGAACAAGAACAGTGTGGCGTTGTGGTTGAGTGCAAGCGAGGCCAAAGCCAATGCGCCAATCCAGATGAATTTGGATTGACCTTCCGGCCCTCCAACAATGCGACAACTAACGCGATAACACGACCACAAGATGAACGGCAACGCTGCAAACGCCAACGGCTCGGCAATGGTGCCGCGCACGGAGATATTACTGATGAGGTACGGGGCAAAGCTGTAGGCAGCAGAAGCGACAAGGCCGCCCCACTCGCCTACCAAATCCCTCATCCACAAAAACATGCCGATGGATGTAACAACCGAGAACAACACCAGCGCGGCGATGTAGCCCAAGACCAATGAGCCGCTGAGCCAGACGAAAAGATCGGCGATGTAATACGGCAGCGGGCCGTGTACGTTGAACAGCGGGAAGCCGAAGCCAAAGGCCAGATCGGGCACCCAGCGCGAGAACAGCGTGCCCTGTTGCACCATGCTGTGCAGTTGCCACAGACGATGAATGTGATAGTAAGTGTCGCTGCCGTTGACAAGTTGGCCTAGCAAGTTGGGCTGGGCCGCCAGCAGGCCAATGGCTGCGGCGATGGCAAAGCCAGGCCAAGTTTTGTAGTGGGTTGAGCTGAAGAAGGTCGCGGCGGACATAGAGCGGCGGGATTATCGCAGAGGGCATCACTTAAAACCTCGCAGGTCGGCCAAGGTAATCCAGCGGCATTACAATCTCGGAGAGTTAGTATCTGTCTTTTTATTGAATGATTGGCTGATTGGGGTTGGTTTGTTTGAAATAGCCAATCACCAATAACCAATCTGGAGTAATCAAGTGGCTGGAACGTATCACTATCATCAGTTCGATGCGCTGGTTGTGGGCGCGGGCGGGGCGGGGTTGATGGCGGCCCTGCACGCCAGCAAGACGTGTAACACCGCCGTGATTAGCAAGCTGTATCCCACCCGCTCGCACACCGGCGCGGCGCAGGGCGGCATTAGCGCAGCGCTGGGCAATTTGGAGCCAGACAAGTGGGAATGGCACGCCTACGACACGATTAAGGGCGGCGACTTTTTGTGCGACCAAGACAGCGTGGACATTTTGTGCCGCGATGCGATTGACGCAGTGATTGACCTGGAACACATGGGCCTGCCGTTCGACCGCACGGCGGATGGCAAGATCAGCCAACGCAAGTTTGGCGGCCACACCAATAACGAGACGAAGAAAGCGGTGATGCGCGCCTGCCACGCCGCCGACCGCACCGGCCACATGATCTTGCAGACGCTGTATCAAAACTGCATCAAGAATAACGTGAACTTTTTTGATGAGTTTCAGACGATTGACTTGCTGATTGAGAACGGCAAATGCAATGGCGTGGTCGCTGCGGAGCTGAAGACGGGCGACATTCACGTCTTCCATAGCAAGGCGACGATGCTGGCAACCGGCGGCTTTGGCAAGATGTGGAAGGTGAGCAGCAACGCCCACTCGCTGACCGGCGACTTGCCCGCGACCATGTTGCGGCACGGCCTGCCGTTGCAGGACATGGAGTTTTATCAGTTCCACCCAACTGGCGTATACAAGCTGGGCATTTTGTTGAGCGAGGCTGCGCGCGGCGAAGGCGCGGTGTTCCTCAATAGCAACGGCGAGCGGTTTATGGAGCGCTACATGCCTACGCTCAAAGACCTGGCCCCGCGCGATATTTGCAGCCGCTTCATTTACCAAGAGATTCGGGAAGGGCGTGGCATTAATGGCAAAGATTTTGTGCATCTGGATTTCCGGCCCGACCAAATTAACAAATACTTTGAAGCGGATGGCAACCCCAAGCGGATTGATGCGCATTATTTAGAGACGCGCCTTCCGGACATCATCGAGTTCGCGCGCGTGTATCAAGGCGTAGACCCCATCACCACGCCTGTGCCCATTCAGCCCACCGCGCACTATGCGATGGGCGGCATTCCAACGGATAACGACGCGCGCGTGCTGGCCGACGAAAACGGCACAGTGGTGGAAGGGCTTTACGCAGCGGGTGAGGTGGCCTGCGTAAGTGTGCACGGCGCGAACCGCCTCGGCACGAATAGCTTGGTGGACCTGGTGGTGTTTGGCAAGCGCGGTGGTATTGCGATGGCGCAATATGCAAAGGATGCGGCCTTCAGAAACATCAACAAAGAAGGCGCACCCAAGGCTGGCGAAGGCCGACTGAACGACCTGCGCAACAAGAATGGCAAAGAGATGCCAGGTGCCATTCGCAAGAGCTTGCAGACCATGATGGATGACAAGGTGGGCGTGTATCGCACTGGCAACGGGCTGGAAGAGGCGTTGGACACCATCAAAGAATTGCAAGCGCGCTACCAGAACATTCGCGTGGAGGACAAGGGCTTCAAGTTCAACACCGATTTGATGGAAGCCTGGGAACTGGGCTGCTTGCTGGACTTGGCCGAGGTCACAGCCTTCAGCGCGTTGGCCCGCACCGAATCTCGTGGCGGTCACTTCCGCGAGGACTACCCCAACCGCGACGACGCCAATTTCTTGAAGCACAGCAACGCCTGGAAGAATGGCAAAGTGGATGTGAAATACAAGCCGGTGCGAATCACAAAGCATCAGCCGGTGGAACGGAAATACTAAGAAGCTGTCAGCGGTCAGCTTTCAGCCTAGTACGAATCGATCAAGGCTGAAAGCTGATCGCTGATCGCTGACAGCTCAAATATGAAAGTTCATCTAAAAATAAAGCGCTTTAACCCCGAAGCCGACAAGAAGCCGTATTGGGGTGAGTATGACGTGGACATGGACGGCACCGATCGGGTGTTAGACGCGATTCACGAAGTGAAGTGGACACAGGACGGCACGTTGTCTTTGCGGCGCAGTTGCGCACACGGCATTTGCGGCAGCGACGCGATGCGGATTAACGGGCGCAACCGGCTGGCTTGCAAAGTGCTGCTGCAAGACGAAGCCAAGAGCGGTCTCGTCACGGTCGAACCGATTCTGGGCCTCAAAGTGATGAAAGACTTGATCGTGGACATGGAGCCGTTCTTTGCGCATTACCGCAGCGTGATGCCGTTTATGGTGAACGACACAGCCCTGCCCGCCGATGGCAAAGAGCGCCTACAAAGCCAGGCCGACCGCGAACGCTTTGACGACACCACCAAGTGCATTTTGTGTGCAGCCTGCACCACCAGTTGCCCCAGCTTTTGGGCGAAGGGCGAATACGTTGGCCCGGCGGCCATTGTGCAAGCCCATCGCTTTATTTTTGATTCACGCGATCAGGCCGCCGAGCAACGCTTGGCCGTGTTGAGCGAACCGGATGGCATCTGGCGTTGCCGCACCGTGTTCAACTGCACCGAGGCTTGCCCGCGCGGCATTCAAGTGACCAAAGCGATTGGCGAGGTGAAAGAGGCGATTCGGACGAAGGTGATTGCGTAACGCTTGCGTGTAGCAAACTGCAAAAAAGAAACCAGGGTTCTTTAAGGAACCCTGGTTTCTTTTTTGCAGGCAACTGGGCTTTGAATTCAGCCTAGAATCAACGACAATTCACCTGCTTAATGTTCACTATTGCTCATTCATTGCTCAAAAACGAAGACTAGGAGAGGAAAGACCATGCCAACGCCTGTAAACGATTCTCGATGCACCTGGAAAGAGGCCAGCGACCGTGGCCTGCGCGACGACAACCAGGACCGTGCTATTTCCATTGCGCCCACTGAAGCCGATTTGATTCGGCGCAAGGGCGTGCTGATGGTGGTGTGCGATGGCGTGGGCGCCGAGCTGGGCGGCAAGCGCGCCGCCGAACTGGCCGCCGATGCCACGCTGGATGCCTACTACGAGAACAGCTCGATTGATGCCGAGAAGAGTTTGCAGACCGCCATTACCAGCGCAAACATAGCGGTGCAAGCCGAGGCCAACATGCGCAAGCTGCAAGGCATGGCAACGACGATTGTGGCCTGCGTGGTGAACAAAGCCAAGCTTTATGTGGCACATGTGGGCGATAGCCGCGCGTATTTGCTGCGCGATGGGCGGCTAATTAGATTAACGCAAGACCACACCAGCATGAGCGACGCGATTACCGCTGGCACACTCACCCGCGAGGACACGCGCAAGATTTCCAAACAACGCGCCATCACCCGTTCGTTGGGCACGCCTAAGAACACGGCAGACTTTGGCACGCGAGACCTGCGCTGGGGCGACCGCGTGTTGCTTTGCACAGATGGCTTGTACGACATACTGGACGATGCCGCGATTGAGCGCATCTTGAACCAGCGGCCCAGCGCCGAGCACGCAGTGAACGCGTTGGTGAAGACCGCTATCGGTAATAACACCAGCGACAACGTCTCGGTCTCGGTGTTGAATTATGGCGAGACCACTGCGGCGGCGGGTGCGGGCTTGCCCATCAAGTGGGTGGCGGGCGGCATCGCGGCGGTGTTGGCGTTGGGTTTGGTGGGCTTTTTGATCTCGCGGCTGTTGAGCGGTGGCGCAGGCGAACCCGCAACGGTGGCGGAGGCCAGCGTGCCCACGGCAGCGCCATTGGTTGCAACGGGCACAACGCCGCCGCAAAACCCATCCAACCAAAGCACCGAGACAGGCGTGAAGCCGGAACAACCCACCGCAACAGCAGAGAATGCGGTGGTGCTTGATGCTGTGATGACCCCGACAGACCAAGCCCCTGCCGGGCCACAACCAACTGCAACACTGGCAAAACCAGTAACAGCAACGCCGCAGCCCCGAACCTCTACAGCATCAAGCACCCCAGCATCATCGGGTACGCCATCGGCCCAAACCAGCTTTGCGGGATTGGTGCCGAATGGATTGAACGTCTATGTAAACGACCGCTTTGGCATGGAACTCATTAGCACCGGCTACGAACGCTGGGGCGACCCACAGGCCAGCACGCAATGCGATGGCTATTACGATCTGCGGCCCGTGTATCAATTTAAGTTAACCGTGCGCGTCGTCAACACCAGCAACAGCGTGCTGACTGGGTTAGCGCCACAGTTCTTCACCAGCGGTGGCACGCCCATTACCGCCTGCCACGATGGCGGCGGGCCGCTGCCCACCGTGCCCGCAGGCGAATCCAGAGTGGTGCGTTTGCTGGCCTATTTGCACGAGGGCCAAGATGCCGCCGCATTGACACTGAGCGCACAAGGACGGCGCGAGCGGGCGTGCTTTGTGTCAAATAAATTGGCGCGGTGCTAAAAATGACGAGCGGCGAATGACGAGTGACGAATAAATCACTCGACACTCGTCCCTCGGCACTCGTTACTTCATCATGGCAGACCTAGAGACCCTCGGCGATTACGAAATAACGCGGCGCATTGCCAGCGGCGGCATGGGCACGGTGTATTTGGCCAAGAACACCAAGAGCAAC
>JAYTNY010000559.1:0-4581 GCA_043748055.1 Roseobacter sp. | reverse complement strand
GGAATGGCGAGGGACGAATGACGAGGCGGCTCAGAAGCCGTGTCGAATGTAGCTTTGTTCGTCGCTCGCCGCTCGTCACTCGTCACTCCCACTTTTCCTATTTCAAGCCCCTGCGCTGCCTTGTTCAGCGCTTCCTTAAAGGTGCGGCCAATCGCCATCACCTCGCCCACGCTTTTCATTTGCGGGCCTAGCACGGCATCGGCACCGGGGAATTTCTCGAAGGCCCAGCGCGGCCATTTGACGATGACGTAATCTAGCGAAGGCTCGAAGCTGGCGGGGGTCTTTTTGGTGATGTCATTGGGAATTTCATCCAGCGAATAGCCAACCGCCAGCAACGCCGCAATTTTGGCGATTGGAAAGCCTGTCGCCTTGCTGGCCAGTGCCGACGAGCGCGAGACGCGCGGGTTCATTTCAATCACCAGCGTCTCGCCATTCTCTGGGTTTACGGCGAACTGGACGTTGCTGCCGCCGGTCTCCACGCCCACTGCGCGCATCACAATTTTTGCTTGGTCGCGCAGGCGCTGTAGCTCTTTGTCGGTCAGGGTTTGGATGGGCGCTACGGTGATGCTATCGCCGGTGTGCACGCCCATCGGGTCAATATTTTCGATAGAGCAAACGACCACAAAGTTGTCTTTGTAATCGCGCATCACCTCCAGCTCAAATTCTTTCCAGCCAATCACGCTTTGTTCTACCAACACGGAATGCACCGGGCTGATGTTGAGGCCGTTGGCGCACTTCACGCGCAAGTCGGCTTCATCATAAGCAATGCCGCCGCCGCTGCCGCCCAGCGTAAACGAGGGGCGAATCAACACCGGGTAGCCTACATCGTTTGCCACGCGAATCGCATGTTCGACATCCAGCACCATCTCGCCGCGCGCGCACTTTAAGCCGTGTGCTTCCATCGCATCCTTAAACAGTTGGCGGTCTTCGGCCAGTTTGATGGACTGCACATTGGCCCCGATGAGCTGTACGCCGTGTCGCTGCAAGATGCCTTGCTCCTCCAACTCCATCGCCAGGTTCAACGCGGTTTGTGCGCCCACCGTGGGCAGCAACGCATCCGGCTTTTCGATCTCAATAATCTTCTCAATAATCTCGGTCGTCAGCGGCTCAATATAGGTCGCATCGGCAAACTCCGGGTCGGTCATAATCGTAGCCGGGTTGCTATTCACCAAAATAATGCGAAAGCCTTCGCGCCGTAGCACTTTGCAGGCTTGCACACCGGCGTAGTCAAATTCGCACGCTTGTCCAATTACGATGGGGCCAGAACCAATGATGAGGATGCTCTTAATGTCTTGTCTCTTGGGCATAATCGAGGCGCAATGTTAACCGAGATCACCTTTACGAAATCACCCCTCACCGAGCGTAACGCCGAGCAACTCGTGCTCACTTTATACGGCCTTCACGCCACCGCCAAAGCCTTACCCGGCGAGAAAGACCTGAACTTTCGCCTCGCAACTAACGAAGGCGAGTACGTCCTCAAGATCGCCAGCCCCACCGAGCTAAGAGAAAACTTGGAACTTCAAATCGCCGCACTCGAACACATCCATAGCCAATTGCCCATAGCCCATGTCCAGCGCGTCATTCGCACAAAATCGGGTCAAGCTACTTCAACCATTCAAACACCCGATGGCCCGCGGCTCATACATCTACTCAGCTTCATCCCCGGCAAGCTGTGGGCGCATTGCAACCCACACACGCCAGCCATGCTGCGCGGCCTGGGCCACGCGCTGGGTTCGTTGGATGAGGCTCTTGCCAGCTTTACCCACCCCGCCGCCCAACGGGCGCTGAAGTGGGACTTGGCAAACGCGAGTTGGATTCGCGAATACGTTCACCTGATTGATGAACCAGCGCACCGAGTGATTGTGGAGAAGTGGTTGCATGAATACGAATCCGTTGTGCAACCCTGGCTACAAACCCTGCGCCAACAGGTGATTTACAACGATGCGAATGATTACAACGTTGTGGTGGCGGCCCCCACCCCAGCCCTCCCCCGTCAGAACGAGGGAGGGAGCGCGGCCCCCCCTCTCCTGCGAATTCCGATTCGCGGGGGAGGGGCCGGGGGTGGGGGCCTCATCGCTCTCATAGATTTCGGCGACATCCTCCACAACCCCCTCATCTGCGACCTCGCCATCGCCTGCGCCTACGCCATGCTGGACAAGGCCGACCCGCTGAGTGCTGCTTGCGAAGTAGTGGCCGGTTTTCATGAGGCATTCCCGCTACAAGAAGCCGAACTTGTGGTGCTGTTCCCGCTCATCGCCATGCGCCTGTGCGTCAGCGTGACGAATGCGGCGTGGCAGAGCCACATCGAGCCCAACAACACCTACCTGCAAATTAGCGCCTGCCCGGCCTGGGATTTGTTGACGAAGCTCGAAAGCATTCACCCCAACCTCGCGCACTATCGCTTTCGCGCTGCGTGCGGCTGGCCCGCCGTGCCGCATTCGCCGCAGGTTGTGCAGTGGCTCAAAGATCACGCCGACGAGATCGGCAGCTTAATTAAAGAAGACCTAAAAACTTGCCCAAAGATTTATAGCGATTGGAGCGTGGGTAGCCTGGAGCTTGGCAACCCCACCGAGTACGACAACGCCGAAAAGTTCACCCGCAAAATTTGGGCGCGCATGGCCGAGGCCGGCGTCAAGATCGCCATCGGTGGCTACAACCATGCCCGCCCAGTGTATGGCGGCGATGCCTTTCGCATCCCCAGCAACACCGGCTTCGAGTGGCGCACTGTCCACATCGGCCTCGATGTGTTCATGGACGCTGAGACGCCGGTCTTCGCCCCGCTGGATGGCGTTGTGCATAGCTTCGCCTTCAACAATGCTAAGTACGACTACGGCCCGTGCGTTGTGCTGAGGCACGAGGTAATTGGTAATTGGGGATTAGGGATTGGTGGCTCAATCCCTAATCCCCAATCCCCAATCACTTTTTTCACGCTCTACGGCCACCTCACCCTCGATTCTTTGGATGGTCTTTACGTGGGCAAGCCGATAAAGAAAGGCGAGCAGATTGCGAAGATGGGGCCGTACCCCATCAATGGCGACTGGCCGCCGCATCTGCATTTCCAAATCATTCTGGACATGCTGGATAAGCACGGTGACTTTAATGGCTCGTGTCGTCCCTCGCAACGCGATACCTGGCTCAGCCTTTGCCCAGATGCGAATTTGATTGCGCAGATTCCAGCGCATGAGCTGCATCCCCAAGAAATTTCTACACGAATAAGCGAAGAACCGAAGGAAGAAAAAACCTTCATTCCTTCGCTTATTCGTGTGAAAACCTCCGAGGAACTCCTCGCCGAGCGCAAGAGCCGCATCGGCTACAACCTGAGCCTGAGCTACAAGCAAAAGCTGCACATGGTGCGCGGCTATAAGCAATGGTTGTACGACGTGGAAGGCCAGCGCTACATGGATGGCGTGAACAACGTGGCGCATGTCGGTCACAGCCACCCGCACGTTGTAAAAGCCGGGCAACAACAGATGGCGGTGCTGAACACCAACACGCGCTACCTGCACGAAGGCATCGTGCGCTACGCCGAGCGCATCGCCGCGACCTTGCCGGAGCCTTTGCGCGTGTGCTTCTTCGTCAACAGCGGCAGCGAGGCCAACGAACTCGCCCTGCGCCTAGCGCGCGCCCACACCCGCCAAAAAGATATGGTCGTGGTCGATGTCGGCTATCACGGTAACACCACCAGCATTGTGGACATCAGCCCGTACAAGCACAACCACAAGGGTGGCATGGGTGCGCCGGATTGGGTTCACAGTGTGGTCATGCCGGATGGCTATCGCGGCGCACACAAGTCGAGCGATCCTCTCGCCGGTTCAAAATATGCGCGGCACATCGCAGACGCAATCGAGAAAATACAAGACGCGCCGCCGCACCCCCAAGACCTGCACGCCGATGTGAAGTGGCAGCCGCAGCGCAGCCTCGCGGGCTTCATCGCCGAGAGCGTGCTGAGTTGCGGTGGGCAAATTGTTCTGCCGCCGGGCTATTTGCAACAGGCGTACGCCATCACCCGTGCCGCCGGGGGCGTGTGCATTGCCGACGAGGTGCAGACCGGCTTTGGCCGCGTCGGCTCGCACTTCTGGGCCTTCCAAACACAGGGCGTTGTGCCAGACATCGTGACGATGGGCAAACCCGCGGGCAACGGCCACCCGTTGGGCATCGTCGTCACCACGCCAGAGATTGCCGCCTCGTTCAACAACGGGCTGGAGTACTTCAACACTTTTGGCGGCAACCCGGTCTCGTGCGCCATCGGCCTGGCGGTGTTGGATGTGATTGAAAGCGAAGGCTTGCAGGCCCAGGCCTTGCGCGTGGGCAACTATTTGCTGGATGGCTTGCGCAGTCTGCAAACGCAACACCAAATTATTGGCGATGTGCGCGGGCTGGGCCTGTTCAGCGGGTTTGAGTTGGTGCGCAACCGAGCCACGCTGGCCCCCGCGACCGACGAGGCCACTTACATTGTCAACCGGATGAAGGACCACGGCATTTTGCTCAGCACCGACGGCCCGCACGAGAACGTCATCAAAGTAAAGCCACCGCTGTGTTTTGATGAAGGCAACGCCGACTTTATGCTGGCGATGTTGGACA
>JAYTNY010000558.1:0-2954 GCA_043748055.1 Roseobacter sp. | reverse complement strand
GCCGAGAAAATCAACGACTCCCCTTTAGGGGTCGGGGGTTCCGTAGACAAACGCATTACATGAAAGAAAAGTCGAATCGTTCTGTAGCGTAAACATATCCCTCACAAACCAATGACTTTTGATGGCGAACACCGGCTATCGTGTTCACCATGAAAATCATTCTTCCCGGCGGCTCAGGCCAAATCGGCATGTTGCTGGCGCGCACCTTTCACGAAGCCGGGCACGACGTCATCACGCTAAGCCGCAACCCAATCCAATTGCCCTGGCGCACAATGGCATGGGATGCCAAAACGATAGGGGATTGGGGCAGCGAGATCGAGGCTACCGATGTCATCATCAACCTGGCAGGCCGCAGTGTGAGCTGCCGCTACACCCCAGAGAATCGTCGCCTCATCTGAGACTCACGCACGCAGTCCACAGCCGTCATGGGCGCGGCCATTGCGCAGGCAAAGCGCCCGCCACGCTTGTGGTTGCAATCCAGCACCGCCACCCTTTATGCCCACCGCTACGATGCACCAAACGATGAGATCACGGGCGTGTTGGGCGGCGCAGAGCCGAATGCACCAGACACTTGGCGCTTCAGCATCGAGGTGGCGAAGGCATGGGAACGCGCCGCGAACGAAGCAATCACCCCTCGCACCCGCAAGGTGTTGCTGCGCTCGGCGATGGTGATGAGCCCCGACAAAGCGGGCGTGTTCGATGTGTTGTTGGGGTTGGTGCGGCACGGGCTGGGCGGGCAAGCGGGCAACGGCAAGCAATTTATCTCGTGGATTCACGATCAGGATTTTGTGCGCGCCGTACTTTGGCTGATTGAACACGAGGAACTCGAAGGGCCGATTAACTTGGCTGCGCCTAACCCATTGCCCAACGCTGAATTTATGCGCACGTTGCGCCAAGCATGGGGCGCAAAGCTGGGGTTGCCTACGGCGAATTGGATGTTGCTCGGCATCAGCAGGCTGTATGACGCAGAACCCTTGTTTGGCAAAATCGAGAAGACGCTGCAAGACAACCCTGCGCAGGACACCGATGCGATTAGAGGTGAGATTGCGGCTCAACGCGCCATCTCGCAAGGGGCCTACCGCGACCCGCAAACTTTGGGGGTTGCCCGCACTGCGTTGGCCTTGTTGCCAAGCGACAGCCCAGTGCGTCCACTGGCGTATCTCAGCATGGGCACAGCGCACTACAACGCAGGGGAATTAACCGAAGCACAACACATCTTTTCTCAAACACTGGCGCAAGTAGCGCACCACCGCGAATTACGAGCCGAGCAAGTGGGCTTGCGTTCGTCGTTGGGTTTGGTGCTGCTGGCTCAAGGTCACCTCACTGATGCAACGACCTATTGTGCGGAGGCAGTAGCGCTGGCGGGCAACGAGGGCGAGGTGTTGCCAAATGGGGCCAGTCTGTCACAAGCCGCTCTGGGGCTAATTGCGCTCTACCGCAACCATTTAGATGAGGCCGAGCAACGCCTGAACCACGCCCTGGTTATTGCACAGCGATATCACGGGGTGGATACGGAGCTTTTTGCGGCCTCCAACCTGGCCTTGCGCATGCGCATGCGCGGCCAATGGCAGCGCGCGCTAACGCTAGCCGAACAGGCCCAGGCCCAAACACCGGCACCAGCGCATCTTGTGCGAAATGCAATCTACGCGCTGCGCGCCAGCATCTGGCTGGCTCAGGGCAATGTAGCCCAGGCAGCCGAGTGGGCCGCGAACATAGATATTGAGTTCGAACGAACGCGACCGCGCATGACCCCACTGGATGATGATCGCTTCATCCGCGTCAGCATTTGGATGGCACAAGCGCAGTGGGACAAGGCGCAGGCGACATTGACGCAATTGCAGCAAGATGCCGAGGCGACCGGGCATGGCGTGTTTTTACTGCACGCCCACATCATGTTGGCGGCGGTTTATGCGGCACAAGATAACGAGACGCACGCATTGGCACTGCTGGATCGCGCATTGGCGTTGGCCGAACCGGAGGGCTTTGTGCGTGTGTTTTTGGATGAGGGCGCGCCGATGCAACAGTTACTGGTCGCTTATCGCGCGCAACACCCACTACCTAAGCAACCTTTTGCCGATGTAATTTGGTCTGCTTTCACATCGTCATGGATTTGATCCCTCGACGCTGTCCCCGCATTTGTCCCTTCTGCGGGGCTTTGGTTTGATGGGGCTGGCGCGTAAGCTGGATGCGATGGACGACATTGCCAATCGCATTCAGCCACAACACCCCACTCACACCCTGTATCACATTCGCCTTAGCAGCCATCTTGATCTGTGTTGGGCCGAGTGGTTCGACGGCATGAGGATTGCCAACGAACCCGATGGCCGATGCTTGCTGGCTGGCCTGGTGGCCGACCAGGCCGCGCTGCATGGGCTACTCAACAAGATTCGTGATCTGGGGTTGACATTGCTAGAAGTGAAATGTGTCTCCAAAGTTGAGGAATAGCATGATAAATCCAAAAGACCACGCGCTCTTTAAGCGTTACCCTTTGCACGGCACGGCGCAACTTTCGACCGGCGAAGTGCCGATGCCCTATCACATCTATCGCGGCTATGGTCTGTTTATCGGCGGCACGGCATCTTTGCCAACTGACATCGCGCACCCGGCGTATCGAGCATTGGGCTTCATGCCGCAGTTTGTGCAATACATGGTTAGTATATTTGCCGCTGACGGCTAAACCACTGCCCGTGACCAGCGTGACCAATGGCAACTTTGAGGGCGGCACAACTGGGTGGACGGAGCATTCCTCAACAGGCGTGTATCCGCGCATTCGTACCACGCTGGCCCCCGGTGTCACCGCGCACGGCGGTAGCTACGCCCTTTGGTTAGGCGGTGTGAAGAACGACACCTCGTATGTGAAGCAGCAAATTAGCGTGAGCAGCGGCGGCGCGGTTCTCGCTTATTGGCACTGGATCGCCTCCAACGATGTGTGCAACTTCGACAGGGCGTACATA
>JAYTNY010000557.1:0-3406 GCA_043748055.1 Roseobacter sp. | reverse complement strand
CAGCGCACGTCGCTTTGTTCTGCACGCACAAAACGCTCTTTATATTGAGCATAAACATCCTTTCGGAATTCGACATTCGACATTCGACATTCGACATTTCCCACGCTCACTACATACCCGCCCACCTGAATGCCAAACGCGCCCAGCAACTGCCTGCACGCGCTGCCCACCGCCACGCGCATCGTGGTCTCGCGTGCGCTCGCCCGCTCCAGCGAGAGCCGCAATTCGCGGTAGCCATACTTGGCCGCGCCGGTCAAATCGGCATGGCCGGGTCTGGGAATCGTCATCGGCTCAATGGCGCGGTCTTTCCACTTGGCGTAATCCAGGTTCTCCACCACAAAGCTAATCGGCCCGCCCGTAGTGCGCCCTGCCATCACCCCGCTCGTAATGCGTGCGTGGTCGCGCTCAATCTTCATCCGCCCGCCGCTGCCATAGCCCTGCTGGCGGCGCACCAAATCCACATCAATCTGTTCGCTGCTTAGGGGCAAGCCAGCAGGCATGCCCTCCAAAATCGCCGTCAACACTGGGCCGTGCGATTCACCGGCTGTTAGAAATCTCAACATATTTAGTGAATGGTGATTAGGGGTTGGTGATTGGTGATTAGCGCGATACCCTCAATCACTAATCACCAATCCCTAATCACCCGATTGTCTCTCTCATCACCCTAGAAACTTTCTCCGCCGCGACACCCGTCCACAGTTCGAACGCGGCTGCGCCTTGCTCGGCCAGCATGCCTATGCCACCAATGGCGCGTGCGCCTGCCGCCTCGGCTAGTTGCATCAACTTGGTCAGGCGCGGTTTGTAGACCAGGTCATACAGCACAGCATTTTTTGGGAAGGGCAAGTCATCGGGCCAGGGCGAGGTGTTATCGTTTGGCTCCATGCCTGCACTGGTGCAATTCACAATCAAGCCATGTGCACCGGTAATGTAATCATCCAGTTGGCGCGCAAAGTAAATGCCATCGCGATTATCAAAAATGCGACGCATGTCGCTTACCAATTCCATCGCCCGGATGTGGTCGCGGTTCACCACCGTCACATCCCACCCACTTTGCAACAAGGCATAAACAACGGCCCGTGCACTGCCGCCTGCGCCCAGCACCAGCGCATGCCCAGCCTCGCGCACATTCACGCCATGCCACAACAAATCGTTCAAGAAGCCAATCCAATCCGTGTTATCCCCCAGCAATTGGCCCTCTCGTTTCAAGATCGTGTTCACCGCGCCAATCGCTTCGGCCTGTCCGCTAATCGCATCCAAGTGCGGCATCACATTCAGCTTGTGCGGCACAGTCACGTTCGCCCCTGCCACACTCGCGTCATCTCGAATCATCTGCACGCGTGCCGCCACAGCCTCGTGCGGGGTGTTCCACAACTCGTACGTCCAGCCAGCCAGGCCAGCCAACGCAAACGCCGCACCCTGCATCTGCGGGCTTTTGCTGTGCGAAACGGGGAAACCGATGAGGCCAATTTTCATGCTCTTGCTGTTTAGGGTCACCAGAGTGAGGAGATGATGGGATGATGGGATAAAGAGATGAGAAGAATTCATAATCACCTTATCCCATCATCTCCTCATCTCATCAAGCTCTGTAAATCTTCAAAAAACGTCGGATACGTCTTGCTCACGCATTCTGCACCGGTAATCGTTGTCTCGCCCTCGGCCACCAGCGCAGCCACAGCCAGCGCCATCGCCATGCGATGATCGCCGCGCCCATCCAGCACCGCGCCCTTGAGGCGTGTCGGCCCTTCAATCACAAAGCCGTCGTGGGTCGCCTCGATCTTCGCACCCAGCTTGCGCAACTCCTCCACCAAGCCTTCCAGACGGTTGCTTTCTTTCACCCGCAATTCCTGTGCATCGCGCACCACGGTTGTGCCTGCCGCCTGCGTGGCCGCTACCGCAAACACCGGGAACTCGTCAATCATCCGCGCCGTCAAATCGCCACGAACTTCAATGCCGTGCAGTTCCTCAAAACTCACCGCCAAATCGGCCACAGGCTCGCCGCCCACATGCCGCACATTCATGGCCGTAATGTCCGCGCCCATCTGCCGCAGCGCATCCATCAACCCGGTGCGCGTCATGTTCACGCCCACATCCGCCAGCGTAATCTGCGCATGCGGATGAATACACCCCGCCACCATAAAGAACGCCGCCGAGGAAAGATCCGCAGGGATGGCAATATCCAACGGCGCAAGTGGCTTGCGCACTGGCTGCATCGTAATTGCAGCACTTGCGCCGTTCTCGCCACGCTCGCTGCGAATGTCTACACCCATCGCCGCCAGCATGCGCTCGGTGTGGTCGCGCGTGGTCGTGTTCTCGCGCACCACCACTTCGCCTTGCGCATACAAACCCGCCAGCAGCATGGCGCTCTTCACCTGCGCACTTGCCACGTCCATCGTGTAATCCAAACCGGTAATGGCCGATGGCTCAATGCTCAGCGGCGCGCAACCGTCTACATCAAAAATCTTCGCACCCATCAAGCCCAATGGTTGCGTCACGCGCCGCATGGGGCGCTTGCGCAACTGCGCACTGCCGTTTAGCACGCTGGCAAAATTCTGCCCGCTCATCAAGCCGCTCATCAGCCGCATGGTTGCGCCACTGCTATCGCAAAACAGTTCAGTGGATGGGTCGCGCAGCCCATGCAGGCCGCGCCCGTTAATCCACAACTCGGTTGGGGTAGACGCAATCTCCACACCCAGTGCGCGCATGCAGGCAATGCACGCCGTCGTGTCGTCGCTCACCAAATAATCGCGCACCACGCTCTCGCCCTCGGCAATGCCACCCAGCAGCACAGCCCGCACGGTAATGCTTCTATCGCCCAGCACTTTTAGCATGCCAGCGAGTTTTTTTGGCGGTGTTAAGGTGATGTTGCGATGAGGGGATGAGGGGATGAGGGGATGAGGAGATGGAAAGATGGGGGGAGTAGTCATAAATTTTTCTTGATGACCCATGAAGCTGATTGGTTTTGCATTCGTACTATCTTGCCGATGATTTGTTCATACGATTTATATAGCCCTCTGGCTTGTTCGGCAGAAAGATAATTGCATTTCACTGCAAACTCCAGCCAGACCTGAGTCTCTGCCGCTTCGGTTTCTGAATCACTCAGCTTGCTGATGAACGCAGCCTCATACCGTCGCTTCCGCCAAGCCTCTGCCAAATTAGCGCATACTGATCTGGATGAGCGTCGAATCTGGTCTGTCAGCGAATAGGTTTCTTCACGAGGAAAAGTTTTTGTAACTTCAAAGATTTTCATAGCAACATCGAACGCAATTCGATAGACATCGAGATCACGATGTGATTTGACAAGTTTTTTAGCTTAGGACTTACGCGAATGCCATCTTGATAGCAGGCTCACGCAAGAATTTGCACATGTAATCGTCGAGCAAGTCATGCTTCAGTTGATAAATAGTCT